>JAQTRG010000023.1 GCA_028711945.1 Minisyncoccota bacterium | reverse complement strand
AAAAGATTAAGTTTGGAGAAATGACTACTGGATCATCTGATGACTTGAATAAAGCATCGATTATTGCTAGAAATATTGTTAAGAAATATGGAATGTCAACATTAGGCCCGATTGTTTTTGGAGACAGGGAAAGAGAGATATTTTTGGGCAGCGAAACAGAAAGCAAAAATTATTCTGACGAAACAGCGATACAAATAGACAAGGAAGTTGAAAGGATAATAACTGAAGCACAAAAAGAAGCAGAAAAGATATTAAAAGAGAATAAAGAGATTCTTGAAAAGATTGCTAAAACTTTGATGGAGAAAGAAACAATAGAAAGGGAAGAATTCGAAGGATTGATAAAAGGATAGGGAATCAGGCGCGTGTAGCTCAGTCGGTTAGAGCACGTCACTTATAATGACGGGGTCGATGGTTCGAGTCCATCCACGCGCACATTTAGGCGAGGATTTTAATCCTTGCTTTTTTATATATTTTGATGTAGCTTCTTGAGTAGGCAGCTGATGCTGTTCTTTACAAGGAGTTAATATGACTGATGATTTGGAAAACAGAGCTTTAAAAGTTTTCAGAAGCGTTAAGGCAATAACTAATGGTCATTTCGTTTTAACATCTTCTCTGCATGCAAAGACTTACATCAATAAAGATGCTGTATATATGCATCCTCAAAGAATATCTTGGCTTTGCAGATTAATTGCAAAAGAATTCTATAAAGACGAGATAGAGGTGGTTGTTGCACCAGCAGTGGGAGGAGTAATTCTTTCACAGTGGGTTGCTTATCATCTTTTCAAATTAACGAGAAGAGATGTCTTGGCAGTTTATGCTGAGAAAGAGAACAGTGGCTTTGTGATAAAGAGAGGATATGAAAAGGCTATTTTTGGCAAAAGAGTTCTGATTGTTGAAGATATTCTCACCACAGGTGGATCTGTAAAAAAGGTTGTTGATCTGGCAAGAGCTAATGGTGGAATAGTTGTTGGTGTGGCTGCTCTTTGTAATAGAGGAGGGGTTACTACTGATGACATATCAAGTCCGCCTAAGTTTTTCACTCTTATCGATATTGAAATTAAGACGTGGACCGAAGAGAAATGTCCTCTTTGTAAGGAGTTCGTTCCTATTAATTCTGATATTGGCAAGGGCAGGGAATATCTTGCTGAAAAGGCACGAGAAGAACTAAGTCTTCAAGATCGTTAATTTTATAAGGTAGTGTATATTTATACGTTACCTCTTTTTTTATGGACAATTTAAGCTTTTTCTGGTAGTTTGTTTTTGTTGACGAAAAGCTTTAAATCGCATAATATAAAGAAGAGCTCTTTAACCTAAAAGGGGCGTATAGCTCAGTTGGTTAGAGCGTTACGTTGACATCGTAAAGGCCCCCTGTTCGAGTCAGGGTACGCCCACATTATTGAAGATAAAAAGATTAAATAATAAATATGGCAGAAGAAATACAAAAAGAAGAGACTGTAACAGAAACTCCAAAAGAAGAAACAGTTGCTAAAGCTGAACTTCCAGAAATTAAACCAGGAGACACTGTAAAAGTTTATCAAAAGATTAAAGAAGTTAAAGACAAAAAAACAAAAGAAAGACTTCAAGTTTTTGAAGGTTTAGTTTTGGCTAAAAAGCATGGAAAAGGAATAACAGCAACAATCACTGTTAGAAAAATTATCGATGGAATTGGTGTAGAAAAGATTTTCCCAATACATTTATCTTCAATTGAAAAGATAGAGATTGTAAGGAGTACAAAAGTTAGAAGATCAAAGTTGTATTATTTGAGAACAGCAAAAGGAAGAAAAGCAAGATTACAAACCGTGGAGAGCAAAGAGAAAGAGGGCGAGTGATGAAATTGGCAGACATCTACGCTTGAGGTGCGTAGGGGATTATTCCCGTGCGGGTTCAAGTCCCGCCCCGCCCACTAGATGTCTTTACGGGCGATTAGCTCAATTGGTAGAGCACTTCGTTTACACCGAAGGGGTTAGAGGTTCGAGTCCTCTATCGCCCACACAGCGTGACGCCGAGGTAGCCAAGTCGGTCACGGCGAATGTCTGAAAAACATTAGATTCCGGTTCGATTCCGGACCTCGGCACAGGGAAGAAAGTAATTTTACAATCCGAACTGATATGATATAATAGAAATATAATTATCATAGGTTCAATTATGAGAAATGATCATCACTTAGCTTTAGGATTAAGGAAGAAAGGCTTAAGCTATAAAGAGATTAGCGAAGAATTAAATGTTCCTCGAAGTACTTTAAATTATTGGTTTAAAGATTTAGCTTGGTCTAAAGATATTAAAGAAAGATTAACAGAAAAAGCTATAAGAGTTTCTAGAAAGAGAATAAGAAGAGTGATTAAGTCTAATAGGGAAAGATGGGAAAAGAGAAGGGAGGGAGCTAGGAATGAGGCAGAAAATGATTTTATAAAATTAAAAACAAAGTCTTTATTTGTTTCTGGTATAATGTTGTATTGGGGAGAAGGCGATCAGAAGTTAAAATATCCAGTTCGATTAACAAATATTGATTATAGAATGATTGTTTTGTTCAAGAAGTTTTTATTAGAAATTTGTAAAATAGAAAAAGAAGATATTTATTTGTCTTTATTTATATATCCTGACCTTTTAGAAGAAAGTTGTAAAAAATTTTGGAGCGATAAGATAGGTATAAAATTGGAACAATTTGAAAAGGTGCAGGTTATATACGGAAAGCATCCAACCAAAAGATTAGAAAATGGAATTTGCTCTATTAGGGTTAGGAAAAGCACTGGATTAAAGGAAAAAATATTAGTTTGGATTAATTTATTAAGTAAATCTCTAGAAGAAAATAATAAAATGCGGGTGTAGTACAGTGGCTAGTACGTGTGCTTGCCAAGCACAATACGGCAGTTCGATTCTGCTCACCCGCTCCAAGATTAAACAAAAAAACAAGCATGAAAATAACTTGGTACGGAGATTCATATTTCGAAATAGCCAGTGTTTCTAAAGAAAAGGACAGCATTTTAACTGTTATCGATCCTTTGGGGACTAAAGTTAAGGCTGACATAATATTAAATACTCATGCTGATTCTAATGGTTTAAAAATAGACGACAATGAAATCGTTATTTCGTCATGTGGGGAATATGAAAGAAAAGGTGTTTTTGTTCAAGGCATTAATTCTATGCAAGTAGACAAGAAATCAAGAAACATTGTTTATGTCATAGAAGCAGAAGATATTAGAATTTGTCATTTAGGTTATTTTGGAGAGTCAGGAATAACAGATGAAGAATTGGAAGAGATTGGGAATGTTGATATTTTAATTGTACCCCTAGATGGAGACAAAACAATTAATTATTCTGAAGCAGCTAAAATTGTTTCAAGGATTGAACCTGCAATAGTAATTCCTATGTGCTATGATTCAAAAAAGAAAGAAAAAGGATTGAGCCCATTTTTGAAAGCAATGGGGGAGAAAGAAATAGTTCCACAGGATAAATTAAATATTCAAAAGAAAAATATTTCTATTGAAGAAAAAGCAGAAATAGTAATATTAGAAGAAAAGTAAAATGGCAAAAAAAGACGAAATAGAGAAATTACAAGAAATAGGAAGTGTTGAAGAAAGAGAAATTTCCACTGAAATGAAGGAAAGCTATATTGACTATGCAATGTCAGTTATAGTTTCAAGAGCTTTGCCTGATGTGAGAGATGGTTTGAAGCCAGTACAAAGGAGAATCCTATATGCAATGTATGAGATGGGAGTTAGAGCTGATGCTAAGTTTAGGAAATCAGCTGCTGTTACTGGAGATGTTTTAGGAAAATACCATCCACATGGAGATTCTTCTGTATATGGTGCATTAGTTAGAATGGCTCAAGATTTTTCTTTGAGATATCCATTAGTTAGAGGTCAAGGAAATTTTGGTTGTTTTACAGGAGAAACTAAAGTTAAATTAACAGATGGAAGAGATCTGTCGTTTTTAGATTTAATAGAGGAATACAAGCAAGGTAAAAAGAATTATACATATACATTTGATAAACAGGGAAGGATAAAAATTACTGAGATAAAACATCCTAGAAAAACAAAACATGCTGAAATAATGAAAATAGTTTTGGATAATGGGGAAGAAATTAAATGTACCCTAGACCATAAGTTTATGTTGAGAGGTGGTGAATATAGGGAGGCTAAAGATTTAGAAGAAGGAGATTCATTGATGCCTTGTTATTTTAGAAATTCAACCAAAGAAGACGATACAAATATGGATGGATATTCTATGATTTTTCAACCTCAAAAAAATAATTGGGAATTTGTTCATATACTTGCCGATGAATGGAATATAGAAAATGGTACATATGATAAGAGTCGTGGGAGAATAAGACATCATATAGATTTTAACAAGCTGAACAATAATCCAGACAATGTTTTAAGAATGAATTGGAAAGAACATTGGCAGACTCATTATAATTTTACATCTTTAAAGCATCAGAATGACGCTGAATATAGAGAAAAATTAGCAGAAGGAAGAAGAAAATTTTGGAGTGATTCTAAAAATAGGGAAGCTTATTCTAACAGATTATCTCAAAGAAATATTGATAATTGGAAAAAGGAAGAATACAAGGAAAAGATGGTTAGCCTTTTGAGAGAAAGCACTAAAAGGTATTTACAAGCTCATCCAGAAAAAATTAAGGAAATGGGAGAAAGAGCATCTGTAACTCTAAAAAGATTATGGAAAATTCCTGAGTACAGACAATTATTTCATGAGAAAATTGTTAAGGCTAACCAAAATAGAGAGACGAATCTCACGGGAAAGAAAAAGTTTGATAAAATCTGTCAATATCTTAAAGATAATAATATTGCTTTAAATAAGCAAAATTACGAACAAATCAGAAGGGACATTTTTGAAATTAAAAGTTTTACCAGTTGGGACCTTGGCATTAATAAATACTATCAAAATAATATTAATTTTTTGCTATGTAGTGTTAATGGAAACCACAAGGTTTCAAAGAAGGAATTTTTGAAAGAAAGCGTTGATGTTTATGATTTAACAGTTGATGATACTCATAATTTTGCCTTAGCTTCAGGTATTTTTGTTCATAATTCAGTTGATGGGGACCCCCCTGCAGCTCAAAGATATACTGAATGTAAGCTGGCTAAGATTGGAGAAGAGCTGTTAATGGATATTGATAAGGATACTGTTAATTGGAATGACAACTATGATGCGACAAGAAAAGAGCCAGGTGTTCTTCCTTCTCCATTGCCCAATCTTTTACTAAATGGTTCAACAGGTATTGCTGTTGGGATGGCAACCAATATCCCTCCACACAATTTGAAAGAAGTTTGTGAGGCTTTGTTGTATTTAATTGATAATCCTAAAGCTGAAACAGAAGACTTATTCCAATTTATCAAAGGACCAGATTTTCCAACTAGAGGTATTATATATAATAAGAAAGATATTTTATCAGCTTATTCTCAAGGCAAGGGATCATTTCTAGCTAGGGGAAGGGTAGAGATTGTAGAAAAAGAAAAAGGATATCAATTGCTTGTTACAGAAATTCCTTATCAAGTAGATAAGTCAGTTTTGGTTATGCAATTAGCTAACTTAGTCCAAACTAAAAGGATTGAAGGGATAAGAGATATTAGAGATGAGTCGGATAAAGATGGAATGAGAATATCTATTGAATTGCAAAGAGGAGTTATTCCAAAAAAGATATTGAATGCTTTGTATAAATATACAGACCTTCAAAAAACATATCATTTAAATATGCTTGCTTTGGTAAATGGAATTGAGCCAAGAGTTTTAAGTTTGAAAGATGTTTTAGAATTGTATTTAATCCACAAGCAAGAAATTGTTGTTAAGAGAACTAAATATAATCTAGAAAAAGCTAAAGAAAGAGCACACATCTTAGAAGGAATAGCAAAAGCATTAAGCAAGATTGATGCAGTTATCGAAACAATTAGAAAGTCAAAAGACAAAGAAGAAGCAAAAGAAAATTTAGTTAAAAAGTTTAAATTAACTGCAATTCAAGCAGAAGCTATTTTGGAAATTAAACTTCACCAATTAGCTAAGCTTGAAAAAGCAAGGATTGAAGAAGAATTAGCCCAGAGATTGAAAGAAATTAAAGACTTAATGAAAATTCTTGAAAGTAAAGCAGAACAAAAGAAAGTAATGAAGTCAGAAATTAGCAGGGAAATGGAATCATTCAGCGACGAGAGAAGAACAATTGTTATGGCTCACAGCCCAGAAACAATTTCTGAAGAGGATTTAGTTCCTTTGGAAGACACAATTGTTACCTTAACTGCAGGAGGCTACATTAAGAGAATTAATCCTTCTGAATACAAGAAACAAAATAGGGGAGGACAAGGAATGGTTGGAATGAAAACAATGGAAGATGATGCTGTCTGTCACTTCTTTACCGCTCAAACTCATGATTCATTGTTTTTCTTTACTGATTCAGGAAAAGCCTTCCAGACTAAGGTATATGAGGTTCCAGAAGGACAAAAAGCCAATAGAGGCAGAGGTCTTATGAATTTCTTAGAGATATCATCAACAGACAAGGTTTTGTCAGTTTTGCCTTTAAGCAAAGAAGACCAGGAAAACAAAATTAAGCATTTGGTGATGGTAACCAAGAAAGGAATTGTTAAGAAAACTCCATTAAAAGATTTTGAGAATGTGAGAAAAAATGGTTTGATTGCTATTAAATTAAAACCAGAAGATTCTCTCTGCAGTGTTAAAAAAATAGCTGATGGAGATGAAGTAATTCTTGCTACGAAAAATGGACAATCAATTAGATTTACAGAAAAAGATATAAGACCAATGGGAAGGCCTGCATCAGGAATAAGGGGAATTAAGTTAAAGAAAGGAGATGAAGTCATTGGTATGGAAATAGTTAAAAAAAGTAAAGAAAAAGAATTACTGCTTGTTTTGACTGAAAATGGTTTTGGAAAAAGAACTTTAATTTCAGAATACAAGACTCAGGGGAGAGGTGGCTCTGGCGTAAGGACTGCACACATTACTGCAAAGACAGGACAACTAGCTAAGGTAGAAATAATTTCTGACGAAGAAGACTTAATAGTTATTTCTCAAAAAGGACAAGTTATCAGAACAAAAATTTCAAGCATTCCTAAGCTCGGTAGAGATACTCAAGGAGTTAGGATAATGAAAATGAAAACAGGGGATAAGGTTGTTTCAGCAACATGCTTAACCGAGAAAGGCGAAGCAGACTAGTTTACAATTTTCTCAATATTCTATACAATAATAGTAATATGAATCAAGAAGGATTTCTTAATCCTCAGCAAATTCTTAATAGCCTTCCTTTAAAAGAAGATATGGTTGCTTGTGATTTTGGTTGTGGATCAGGTGGGTGGGCTATTCCATTGTCTAAAATTCTTAAAACAGGAATGGTTTATGCAGTCGATATTTTAGAAGAAGCTATTTCTGCTTTTGACAGCAAAGTTGCTGCTTATCAGCTTTTTAATATCAAGCCGATGCTGGGAGATATTGAAAAGGGGGTAAAATTTAAAGATGAATATGTTGATTTCGTGCTATTGACTAATTTGCTTTTCCAGATTGATAATAGGGAAGCAGCTATAAATGAAGCAAAGAGAATTTTAAAATCAGGGGGCATTATCTTAATTGTTGATTGGAACAAAGATGCTGTTGGAGACAAAACAGGAAGAATATCAAAAGAAGAAGCAAAAGATTTATTAGAAGGCAAAGGATTTAAAACAGAAAAAGAGTTTTCAGCTGGCAATTTTCATTGGAGGTTATTATTAAGAAAAATATGAAAAAAACACTTTTTGCAGTTTTAGTTTCTTTATTCTTATTGCCTGTTATGGTTTTTGCTGCTGGAATTGTTAATCCTTTAGGAGCTATAAGCACTTTTGATGCTTTATTGGTCAAGCTTTTTGATTGGCTTGAAAGCGTGGCTCTAATGGTTGCTCCATTGGTT
>JAQTRG010000022.1 GCA_028711945.1 Minisyncoccota bacterium | reverse complement strand
AGGAGTGAATATTGATGCATCAGCTCTTTATTCATTCGTCACTCTTCCTCAGCAAATTAATCCAATTTTTTTGGGAATAGATTTATCTAAGCCAAACATGATATTAGCAGTTATTGCTGCTATTGCTCAATATTATCAAGCAAAGACAGCGATGCCGACAACAGCTCCTTCTGCGGGAAAGAAAGATCAAGCAACTCAGTTTTCTGAAACAATGATGAAGCAAATGGTATTTATCGTTCCAGTTATAACATTATTCATTTTGGGAACATTGCCATCAGCTTTGGGTCTTTATTGGATAATAACAACCATCTTTACAATAATTCAGCAAAGAGCGGTGTTTAATAAAAAAAGCCATGATTAATCAAGAAGAGCTAGAAACAATAAAACAAATTATAATAGAATTTTTTGAAAGAATTAGTTATGTTGTTGAACCAGAAATTCAATTAACAAATAAAGAAGGAGAAGATGTTTTAGATGTTAATATCAAGACAACAGAAGCTCAAAATCTT
This sequence comes from Minisyncoccota bacterium, assembly GCA_028711945.1. Classification (GTDB taxonomy): domain Bacteria; phylum Patescibacteriota; class Minisyncoccia; order Minisyncoccales; family Minisyncoccaceae; genus JAQTRG01. Next base: position 7,879 of record JAQTRG010000022.1, on the reverse strand, counting down.
ATCGGGAAACAGGGATTAGTATTAGCAGATATACAATTACTTTTAAGAAAAGTCATTAAAAAGAAAATAGATAAAGAATTCTTTTTAAGTCTAGACGTGGATGGGTATAAAAAGAACAAGGAAGATTATTTAAGAGATATTGCTGAAAATATAGCAGACGAAGTCTCTAGGACAGGAAGAGAAAAAGAGCTTCCATTTACATCTTCTTTTGATAGAAGAGTAGTACACATGGAATTAGCCAGAAGAACAGATGTGTATACTGAAAGCCAAGGAGAGGGAGAGGAAAGAAAAGTAATAGTTAAACCAAAAAACTAAAAACCGAGAATTGATTATCTCGGTTTTTTAATTCTCTGCTTTAGCTGCTTTAGCTTCTTTTATTTTTTTAATTTCTTCAGGGTTTGTAGTGATGATTTGGTCTTCAGTGTATGAAGCTAAAATTCTTACCGCTACGTGTTTTTGCCCTGCAAAGAACATCCCCTCTCCTACAGCTGTTTCAAGCAAAAGAAATTTTTCTTCTTCTGTGAGGTTAAAAGTTTTTTGAATCAAATCTATCGTAGCTGGACTTTGTTTTAATAATAATTGTATCGATGAGTTTGTGATAATTGGTTTTCCATATTCTGATTTCATAAAATCGGAAACGTCTTGAGTGATGGTTGTTACTCCAAGCCAGTACTTTCTAGCTCTTTTACAAATTCCGAACAAGAAAGAAGCTCCATCTTCTGTTTTCATCATCCACCAGGCTTCATCAATTATAAGCAATCTTTTTTTAAGTTCTGCCCTAGCCACGGTCCAGATATATCTCATGATGATATACATAGCCATTGGCCTTAGTTCGTCTTCCATGTCTCTGATTCCAAAAACAACTAGAGATTTATTCATTGAGACATTTGATTTTTGATTAAAGAATGAAGAAAATGTTCCTTTGGTAAACTTTCTTATTCTTTCAGTCAAAGATTCAGCGCCATCCATTGTTTCCAATACTGACTCTAAATCAGCCATAACAGGAACTTTTTCTGCCCATGTGCTTGGATCAGAATTAACAGTAATATCTTTGGCAGCATATGTTTCTGATAATGCTCTATCCATAACAGCATCTTCTTCTGGAGTTAATCCGCCAAGCATGATTCTCATTAAGCCAACTAGGTTTATAACGTTGGATCTCAAGACATCTTCTGCTATTTCCCCTTCTCTTGGTTCTGGAATATCAAAAGGATTAATATGGCTATCAGAACTTAATGAAATTTTGAAGAATGATCCATCTACAGCTTCAGCTAAAGTTCTATATTCATTTTCAGGGTCAAGAATAATACATTCAGCTCCCATCATAAGAGACCTTAATATCTCAAGCTTAACAGCATATGATTTACCAGATCCAGATTTAGCAAAAATAACCATATTAGCATTTTCCATGCTAAACCTATCAAACAATACAAGAGAATTGTTGTGCTTATTAACTCCAAACAGTATCCCTTCGTTAGAACTTAAATCAAAGGAAATAAAAGGAAAGATACTTGATAATGGGGTTGTATTTAACGTGTTGTGTATTTGCAGCAAATCTGTTCCATATGGGAAAGAAGAGATTAATCCCTCTTTTTGCTGGTATAAAGATGGTTTAATATAAATAAGACGAGCCTCAAGAACTGACCTCAAAGATGTTTCAATTGTTTCTAACTCTTTTTTGTCATCAGCATAAACAGTAATATATAATCCAAATTTAAACATTTTTTCTTGAGCTGTTTGTAGTCTACCTCTTAATTCTTCCAAGTCTTGATATGCAGTGTCTAAAGCTGGTTCTCTAATTAAGCCCTTCCCTTCTCTTTCCATTATTTCAGCTTGAACTTCTGTCACGCTCTTTCTTAATTGTTTTAATACAGACCCTGTTTCAATTGGGTGGAAGAAGAAAGAAATATCAAAAGGAATATTCATGTTAATTATTGGAGAAAGCCAGCCAGCGTTTAAATATCTAGGATATGAAAAAACAAAATATGTTTTAGATAGCCTTTCTTCCATTTGGACATAATTCTGAGTAACTTCAATTGAAGATGGCGCAATAATATCTAAGGCAGTTGTTGTCTCTTTTTCTAGGAATTTTTCTTGTTTTGGTTTGCTTGTAAATAATCCCATGTTTTTATGATATTACTTCTGGCGGTAAATCAGGATAATATCCTAATTCTGCTTGTTTTGGATGATGCAATGCCCAAAGCAGTTCTATTAGTTCTTCTGATTTTAAAGCAATTGATTTTAATCCACATCTTCTTATCCCTAAAGAAATATATTCCATTCTTTGTGATAACTGATATTTTCCTGTCTGGAATTTTTTTTCAGTTAGTTCCCCGCTTTTACTGTTTGGATCAGTAGCTCCTGGGACATTAGTTAATTCAGTCATTGGGTAATATGGAACAACGATATAAAAGTTTTTGCTCATGATTGAGCCGTTAGCGATAATTTGTTCAATAAAAATGCGGTATTCTGCAGTTTGTATTTTTAATAATTCGTTTTTCTGTTTTGCCTCTAATTCTTTAATTTTGTCTATATAGCCAGTGATGTTTACTTTTCTTGAATTAACAACTATTTGGCAGGAGAAGTCTAAAGAATTCAAAAAGTTTTGGAATTGGTAGATAATAGCTTCCTGTTCTTCGTCGGATTTTAACGCAAAGTTAATAGAAGAAATCAAAAGAACTCCTCTTAATGTTTTATCTTTCATTACCATTACTCCTTCTCTGATTTGTTCTATCGGTATAAATTGTTGAGCAGGCGTTCTATTAATCATTCTTCTGTTTTTTCAAAATCTATTTGTCTGATTAGTTGATTAATTTTTCCACGAGGAGCGACCTTGAGGTCAGATTTCTTTTCTATAGTTTTTTGTATATTAGGCCTGTCTTGCCTGTTAACAGAAAGATACACAGTTGTTTGTTTCCTTTTCCATAGAAACATTTTAGGGTTAACATTAAAGTTGGCAAAGTTTATCATTACTTTTGGTAGGGGCTGTCCTTGTATTTGTCCAAAACCGAGAGCTAAAGCAATTCCAGTCAATGCAGCAGCTATTAGAAGAAAAAGAAAGAAGTTTTCTTGTCCGATAGCGAAGTATAGAAAAAAACAAATGGCGATTACTCCTCCTATCAACAAGCTTTGTTTCATATTAAGCGGGCCAAGTATTTTGGCATCGTGCTCTATGAATTGAGGAACTCTATATTGCATATTATATTAATGGCTCCCTGTAAGGATTGGTTGTATTATTTGTTGTTTCTTCTGTCTTTTGCTTGGACAAGATTTGTTCTTTATTTTCTGTCCCCTCTTCTTTTGTATTATCGCTTAATTCTTCGTTCTCCGCAATGTTTTCAACATATACTTTGTTTAAAGAAATTCTTAAATGGCTGAAAATTCTTCTGTCGATTTCAGCAGTTATGTTTCTTGCAGTCAATGCATCAAGATTTAAATCTAGTTCAATGATTATAGAAAATTCTCTTACAGGGAGAAGACCCATGAGAGTTTTTCCTATGTATTTCATTATTTGTGATTTTACTTCCTCATCAACAATATTATTTTTTACGCAGATTTCGGAAACAATATTAAAATTCTCCTCTGAAAAAAGAGCTTCTTTCAAATTGTCAGGAAGTTTTTCGTATTTTTCCCAAAAGAATTCCTCAGAATTTTCTTGATAGTTCATATTGGTTACAGGAACAATTTTTAAGTCTTAATGTTTTGTTTAATAATAAAATAATTAATCTTTTAGGCAGGAGTCTCACCAAGTTTTTTATCTTTATGGTCTTTAATCTCTTGCAGGTCTCTTTGTTCTGGGGTTAATCCATTATATATGTCTCTGACTTCTGATTGGCTTTTGGCTTTGTTTAATTTATCTCTCGCGTCTTTTATTAATTCCTTTTTTCCTGGTTGTTCTTTATTCTTTACAACATTTTTGGTCATCTCTCCAAATAGATTTTTTGCTCCTCCTTTTGCTGCGTCTCTAGCCATAGCTCCAGCTTTGCCAAGAGTACTTTCTCCTTTTGTTCCACCTTCTGCTGCTCTTTGTGCCACATGCTCCATCCTAGTTGTTGGGTTTTGTGATACGATATTTCCTTTGGCATCATATTTAAAATCGGGGTCATATTCTAATTCTCCATAGAGTGCCCCCCCAGCCTCACCGGTAAGTCTGCTAGCTGTTTTTATAGCTCCATCTGTCCATCCTTTTTGCCCTCCACCGATTACACTATTTTTTAATCCTTCCCCTCCCATGCCAGCAGCCCTTCTTATGGCCCACTTTCCGCCTCCTTCAGTTGCTCCAGCCGCTCCTCCGATAACATGCCCTGCTGCAAGCATTGTTCCTCCTACGATTCCTTCTTTTGTAGCCGTCTCTTTTCCTCCAGTCCATCCTTGTTGCATCCTATTTATTATTTGTTCTCTTTTTGGAATAAATGTTCCATCTGCTCTTGCTTCTTGTTTGCTTAAATATCCTCCGATTCCTCCAGCTGATGCCCCAGCAACTCCTCCAGCCATTCCCATACCAAAACTACTTGCTTTTCCTAAAGCCTTTTGTCCCATGCTAGTTAGTTGAGGACTTAACTTATTTAAGGCAGCTTCTCCAGAAGATATGGTTATAAAGAAGCCAACGACAAGAAATATAATAGGAACAATATTAGCTATTAAAATAATTAAAATATCTGAGTTTGGGTCAATAGCAGGCATTGATGTTATCACTTTGTTAGAAAGATATATAAACAAGCCAGCAGGAATTCCAATCACGCACCATTGTATGAATTGTGACAACCAATCATCCCAATGCATGATGCTTGGGAAAAAGCTATTTATATATTTTGATTGTGGAAATACTTTTGTTGCGAAAGCTACTGGAGAAACTATAACTAATATCCATAAAACGACATGTCTTGCAACGAATAAAATAGCGTAAAGGCAATATATAGCAAAGGCGATTAACGAAAAAACTAATAGGAATATAGAATTTAATAATTGACTCCATTGGTCTAAATTTTTTATTTCAGCAAAAGAAGCGCTGATTTGTTGAGTAAAGGTATTATTAATCCCTCCCGTTAAAAAGGAGTTCATTAAGATGTTTGCGCTGTCAATAAGAAAAGCACAAATTGCAGGAGTAAAGTTTATAAGTAAAGCTATAATAATAAAATCTATTAAAGATTTTTTTGCTTTCTCTTCATTATTTCCAAGAATTATATTTATAGCTATTATGATTAGTCCTATTATTAATGCTGCATTAGCTAGATTTCTTAAAATCGGCCATCCAACACCAATAATAGGATTGGTAGTAGTATATCCCCAAAGACTAAACCAGGAATCAGGAGCGATAACAACACTTAAAAGCATAGTTCCTACTGAAAGCAATGATATAGCTAGAGCATTTATGAGATATATAGCAAAATTAATAAAATAGCAAGTAATATCAAGAGGAAGACAAATTGTATCAGCAGAAGCTATCGTTGGTATCAAAAAAAATAAAAATAAAACTAAAACAATAGATAAGTTTTTAAAATAAATATGATTGAAAATTTTCATATATAGTATTAGTTGTATTATATAAAAAATAAAAAGATAAAACAAGTAAAAAAACCCGGTTAGGGGTTATCTATAGTGTTTAGTGCTGTTATAAAAATCTTTATTTACATCGTTTCCGCCATTGTTATTTGTTGGCGACGGTGTCGGTTGCTGATGAACAGCTGCCCCATTGTCTTTAGCAACGGTTTGACTGTTGTCTATACACCCTGAAACTGCAAGGGTGGCGACAACAATGATGCAAAGTGCCACAATAAGAATTTTTTTCATGTTCTCCAACTCCAGATTTCAATGCCATCTCTCTGTCTGAAGAGGAATGGCTCTGTGTATAATATAAGACAATTGATTAGTTTTGTCAATACCTGTCATAAACATGGTTTGCAGACTCATTAAACATAAAGTATAATTGAATTAATATGCTTCATATTAAATTCAGTCCAGAAGCTTTGTTTATGCTCCCCTTTGCAATAGGATTAGACTTAGTTGGTATTATTTTGATTTGTTTTGGATTAGATGATTTTGGGATAACAGATATTCTTGGCATCATGTTTATAAATGTGTGGCTTCTTATGAGAGGGAAAAAACCGGTAAGTAGTCAAAGAAAGAAAGGAGTTACAAATAATTTGAAAAAAGCATTTACTCACAAATGGGGTAAGTTTGCTCTGCCAACATTTACAGAGCTTATTCCCTATGTAGGGGCTCTTCCTATGTGGACTTTGTCTGTATTATCTAATCTTGATGAGGGCTAAAATATAAATATGAATTATAAGATTCCATCAGCAGTATTGTTTCTTCTTTTAATAATTGCTTCTCCTGTGGCTGCTTTTAGCTATACGATAGCAGGACAAACAATTACAGATGCAACTACTTTTTCTGGATTAATAATCTTTTTTTACAATCTGGCCATCATTATCGGAGGAGCTATAGCTTTTATAACGATTATAGTCAGTGGAATCAAGATAATGAATTCTCAGGGGAATTCATCTGCTCTTTCTAAAGCAAAGAAAACAATAACTAATAGCTTAATTGGTTTGGCTGTTTTGTTAGGTTCGTATCTGCTTTTAACAACAATCAATCCAGAAATAATTAATATACAAGATGTTCCCTCTCTTTGGGAAGACGTGACAAGTGTTGTTTTTCCTACACCAGCAACTCCTGCTGTTGACTCATTTACCTTTCAAGAAATACCAATCGGAACAGTAGCAGAGACTGTGTTGGCTGGAAATTCTTCTACGCTTAATGCTGTTCCCTGTTATAAGTATAATCATAATGTTGAAAGTGGAGGCAAGACTGTTCTTGGAGATACTATCGATCTAAATGGAGACGGAAAGATAGACGAAAAAGATAGTGTTTTAGATAAAGACATGTTCTATTGCATGAAATTATTAAATGATGCGATAAAGAAAAAAACAGAAGAACATCTTAATAAACTTATTCATGAATTAGATATCGAAATGAATAAGTGTACTTGTAGTAGATGTGATTATCGGCCAGATAAATTTCCAATAGGTTTTGAATGTGAAGTTGTCCCTCCTCCTAATCCCTTGCCTCAAAGTGAATGTGGATATTGTCCCACCACGGCAAATACTTGTAGGTGCTGTGGTAGCCAGAGCGACGAATGCAAGAATGCTCGCTCTACAAATACATTTACAATGTATGGGACTTTAAAACAATATAAATATGATCCTTGCCCGAACAGATTGCAGCTAAAGTGTAAAAGTCAAGAGATACAGCAGCTTTTGACAGGAGCAAAACCAAAGGATTATTGTTATGACAATAATCTTATAAGTTTGCCAGACCCAGAAACAGACAAGACATTTATGTCCATAAGCGAAGGAGCTGCAAGATTAGGAATTTTTAAAGCATATTTTGAAAATCAAGTAAAAGATTTGAAAACAGCGGAGAAGAATATGAAAGAGCCATTAGGAGAAAGAATTACTTTTGCTGAATTTAATAAAGTTCAAGATGAAGAAAACCAACATGTAGTATCTAAATCTAGCGATAAGTATTCTAATGCTAGATATTGTAGTGATTTTAAATGCGAGACAGAAGAATGTCTAAAAGGAGTTATGACAACAGAAAAAAGAGTTTGTGAAATAACTGACAGCAAAGAACATTTTTTATTTGATGGAGACCCAGCTACATTCTATTTTAATAATGATTATACTAAAGAAACTGATCCGACAATGCAGTTATTTGAGTCTGATGCAAATAATAAAGTGTGCTCTGTATATGAGGGAGATATAAAAAAAGAAGAATACTCAGGAACAATTCCAATTGGAGAAACAGTTGACTATGCTGAAGCATGGGGAGAAAAAGTAGCTTTTACTATAGGCAAAATGAGATCGGAAGAGCGTCG
>JAQTRG010000021.1 GCA_028711945.1 Minisyncoccota bacterium | reverse complement strand
TATACATTAAAGCAATATTTAGTAATTTAAACTTCCCCACGGTTCCTCCAAATCAAAAATTAAGAAATAAATTAGAAAAGAAAACAACAGAAGAATTGTATCAAATGTATAAAAAGGTAGATAAAGAAGGAGCAAAGCAAATAGATAAAGACAATAAAAGAAGACTTATCAGAGCTATAGAGGTTTGTCTTGCTACCAATGAACCTTTCTTTAAAGAAAGAAAAGGAGAACAATTGTTTGATATTCTTCAAATAGGAATTAATGTTCCTAAAAAAGAATTAGATGAAAGAATTACAAAAAGAGTAAATCAAATGTTTAAGCAAGGATTAGAAAAAGAAGTTAAAAAACTATATAAAAAGTACGGATTTAATATCTATCCAATGAAAACAATTGGATACCAAGAATGGGAAAACTATTTTAAGGGATTAGAAACTAAGGAAGAGATAAAAAAAAGAATAGTATCAAATACTATTGCTTTTGCCAAAAGGCAGATGACTTGGTTTAAAAGAGACAAGAATATTAAGTGGGTATAAAAAATAAGAGAGATTAAATAATCTCTTCTTTTTTTATAACTCCTTTCATTTGGAAAATAATCCAATCGGATCTGCCCTTTTTACTAGCGTCTGCATGCGCGATAATATCTTCTTTCCTTGTGAAAAATGCTTGACCCATAAGGAACGACTGGCGATTTTCATCTGGAAGACCCCACCAAGGATTCATGCCTTCATCAGAAAAAGACCAAGCTTTTTCGGGAGTTAAGGTTAGAATGTTTAAAGCAAGCAGAACAAGATTTACATACTGATTAATAGCTGATCTTTGTCGATAGTCTGCGTCCTCTAAGATATCATCATATTCATACCAATTTACAATTATTTTTCCACGAGGTCCTTTTCTGATAATCTTTCCCAAATACCATTTATAACAATTGAATGTTTTTACTACTTTATCTTTAAACTCTGGATCAGAAAGATCTAATAAGTATTTATAGCTTGGAATTACAATTTTCCCGCCTTGAACATTTAACTCTAACTGTACCATGATTCTCCTCTATTCTGTTGGGAATGAACCCAACTAGATATTACTCTATGCAAATTAAAAGTCAATCTGTTAATCTTCTAAATCTAAGGTTTTATCAATCTTAATCTTGCTTACAAAATCAGGTACGTGACTTACTATAATCATAGCTCCGCTATATTTATTTAATGCCTCAGCGATAATGGGAATGTGACGGAAATTAATATGATTAGTGGGCTCGTCTAAGATAAGAAGGCCTGGTTTCTGCAAAACAAGCCTAGCAAAAGCAACCAATCCTTTCTGCCCTTCTGACAAATCGCCAATTTTAGTTTTCATCATGTCTCCAGTTATAAGAAAGCCCGCAGCGATATTCCTCATTAATTCTTCTGATTGTGTTTCGGCTGCTCTTGATAAAGATTTATAAACAGTGTCTTCAAAATTTAGAGTTGAAAAATCTTGACGGTAATAACCAATATTTATATTTGGAGCAATCTTAGTTCCTTCTGCTTCGTTTTTTGCAATTAATTCTAAAAGACTGCTCTTACCAATACCATTTGGCCCCTTAAGTAAAAGATGCTCACCTCTCCAAAGTTCTATATTTGTTTTCTTTTGTACTGTTTTGTGATTCTTTATCGCCTTAAATGAGGATATATTAACAATTATTCCTGCGATGTCAGCTTGTGATGGAATGACAAAGGAGCGAATGGTTTTGTCTTCCCTTCTGATTTCAACTTTGTCTTCTTCTGCTTCATCTGCTTTTTCTCTCATCTTCTTTGCAACCAAACGTAATTTGCCCCCTTTGTTTGCAAAAAAGTTAGCCTTTTCTCTGTTGTCTTTAATTTCTTTAATAAGTTGAGCGTTTTTTCTGTTTTCTTTTTCTTGACGAATAGCAATCTGCTCACGCACATCAAAATAGTTTCCTGTGTATTGCTCTATTTTTCTAGTAAACACATCTAAATACAAAACTCCATCGGTAAAGCTATTTAAAAATCCTGCATCATGAGAAATTACTATGCAAGTTTTGTCATATCCAATTAAAAATTGAGTAAGATGTTCTATTCCTGCCTTGTCTAGATTATTTGTTGGCTCATCAAGTAAAAGCAAGTCTGGGTTTTGGATAAGAGCTGAAGCAAGAAGAAGTCTAGCCTGCTGACCGCCAGAAAAAGATTTAATAATCTTGTCATGTGGAGCCTTAAGATGAACTATCTCTAAGGTCTCATCTATTTTAGGATCAATATCGTATACTTTTTTCTCAGTACATCTTGATAGGGCCTTTTCAAAAAACTCTTTGACAGTTAAATCAAGTTCTTCTCTTGGAATCACCTGACGAGAAAGAGCGATAGAGACATCATTAACAACTGTTATTATTCCATTTCCTGGTAAGAATTCTTTAGTAATTAATCCGAATAAGGTACTTTTGCCTGCACCATTCTGTCCCATAACAGTTGTCTTTGTCCCACGTCGAATAGAAAAATCCACCTCATTTAAAAGTGGCTTCTTGTCGTCATGCCCAAATGACACCTTATTAAATCTAAGAATCGCTTCGTCTTTAGCCATATGATAGAGATTACTACATTTCAAAGAAAATAGAAAGAGTTGTTATTCGTATCTTAAAGCTTCTATTGGATTTAAAGTAGAAGCTCTCTTGGCTGGGTAATAACCGAAAGCAATACCTATTCCCGCTGAAACAAAGAATGCTAAAAGAATTGAAGGAAGGGTTACAACTGTTGTTGTCCCTCCAAATTTATTAACCAGAAAAGACGCTATTAATCCTAATAGTATTCCAATTACTCCACCCAGAAAGGTTAAAGATATTGATTCTAGTAAAAATTGATTACTAATATCAGAACTTTTAGCTCCTAATGATTTTCTAAGTCCTATTTCTCGCGTTCTTTCTGTTACTGTTGTTAACATCATGTTCATGATTCCTATTCCTCCAACAAGCAAAGAGATTCCAGCGATAGCTCCTAATAATAAGGTTAAAGTTCCTGAAATAGAAGACATTGTTTCCATAACATCAGCTTGATTAACTATACTAAAATCAGCACTATCAGCACTTTCTATTTTGTGTCTGGCTAATAATAAGTTAGTAATATCTTCTTGAGCTTTGTCCATTTTATTTGCTGAAGATACTTCTATATTAATAGAACTTACAGAATTGTTTCCAGTATAATAATGTTTAGCAACAGTAATAGGAATATATATCATATCATCAGAATTATTCATTCCTGAACCACCTTTTGATACTGTTACCCCCATAACTGTAAATTCTGTTCCACTAATCTTTATCTTCATTCCAATTGGATTAACATCTGTCCCAAATAAAGCATCTCTAGTTGTTGGTCCTAAAACAGCAACCTTAGACACCTTATCAATCTGAGTTTGAGTGATAAAATTTCCAAGAGATGTTTCTAAGCTTTTAATTCCTTGATATGCAGAGTCTATTCCGTAAATACTAGTATTTGTATTGTTTCCCTTATATAAAACTTGTTTTCTTGTAGAGATAATCGGCGCAACTGTTTTTAAATTACTAATTTCGCTTTTAATAGCTTCTACATCATTTAAAGTTAAAGTATTAGCTGAACCAGAACTTTCTCTTACCATTGAACCATAACTTTTTTGTGAACCAGGAGTAACAATCAAAAGATTGGAACCCAAAGATTGTATACTGTTTTCGATTTCTTTGGTTGAGCCTTGCCCAATAGAAACCATTGTAATAACCGATGCTATCCCAATAACAATTCCTAAAACAGTCAATCCTGACCTTGATTTATTAGACGAGAGAGATAAAAATGTTTCTTCAAGTAAGTCTGCAAAAACCATATTATTTATTCTTTAAAAGTGATTTTGATGATGACCCATCAGAGATAATAACACCATCTCGAAGCTCAATAACTCTGTCGGCATGTTCGGCTACATATCTTTCGTGAGTAATTAAAACTATTGTATGCCCATAGTCTTTATTCAATCTTTGAAAAGTTTCAAGGACAATGTCTCCTGTTTTAGAATCAAGATTTCCAGTTGGCTCATCAGCTAAAATTAAATCAGGATTATTGACTAATGCTCTTGCAATGGCTACTCTTTGCATTTGCCCTCCTGACAATTGACTTGATAAATGATGCCATCTATCTTTGTCTAATCCAGCCGAGATTAAAGCTTTTTCTACAAGCTTATTCCTGTCTTCTTTTTTTACATCATTATCATAAACTAAGGGCAATGTAACGTTTCTTAAAACAGTGGCTCTTGATAAAAGATTAAACGATTGAAAAACAAAACCAATTCTTTCAGATCTAATCTTTGCTAATTCATTATCAGACAATTTAAACATGTTCTTTCCATTCAAAAAGTACTCTCCCGATGTTGGGTTGTCCAATGCTCCTAAAACATGCATTAAAGTTGATTTTCCTGAACCAGATGGTCCGATAATTGCAACGAATTCTCCTTTCTTAATCTCAAAAGAAACACCCTTTAAAACATTTGTTTCAATATCTCCTGTTTTATACGTTTTGATAAGGTTCTTACATCTAATCATATGATTATCTTGTAATCCTCATTATACTGTTCATTTCTGAACCTCCTGTGGGTCCTGTATTTTTAGTAGTTGTAGTAGTAGTTGTTTTTTTAACAATACCAGATGTTGTTTGAGTAACAATATTGTCCCCTTCATTAATTCCACTTTTTATTTCAATCGTGGCATCATCGGTTATTCCTGTTTCTACCTCTTTTCTTTCAATTTTTCCATTGCTATCCATAAGTTGAACTGAACTCTTTCCACCCATAGTTTTAACTGCACTACTTGGAACAGATAAAACATCTGACGCTGACTCAATGATAATGTTTGCCGTGATACTCATTCCAGGCTTTATGCTTTCATTGTCTGTATCAAAAGCTATATCAACGCTATAACTAACAACTCCTTGACTTACTGTTCCCGAAGCATCAACTGCTGCTACTTTTCCTTCAACAACCACACCATCTAATGCATCGAATGCAAGTTCTACTTTTTTACCAACTTTGACCTTAGTAATATCAACTTCGTTAAGGGTGACTGTTGCAATCATGCCATTAGTAATTATTGAACCCATTATCGTTCCTGATTTAACCGTATCGTTAGTATCAACATCAACACCAGAGATAATCCCTCCAAAAGGAGCTGTGATGGTATATTTCGCTAATGTTTCTTTTGCTTCAGCTAAAGTTTGATCTTTTTGCTCTATAGTTAATTCTTGAGTTCTAATTTCTAAATCAGTTGCTCCCTCTTTTGCATCTTCTAAGGATAGCTGTTTTACTTTAATTGATCTCTCAGCGCTAATAATACTATCCTTACTATCTTCTATATTATTTTCAGCAGAAAGAAGACTTGAAATATGACTATTGATCTTGCTTGAATAACCATTTAAAGAAGAAATATTAGATGTTGCGACTGAACTATATGTTTGCTGTTTTTCAGACATGACATACTTATAGTATTCGATAAAGTCTGTTGCACTTTTTAATGCTTCGGCAATAGACTTAGAAGTATCATATGTTTCTGAAATCAATGATTCTATTGTTTTTGTGTCAGAATAACGACTAGTTGCTTTATATTTTACAAGGACAGCATCATATTTATTTTTTGCAGCTGCATATTTATCATAAAGATCACTTCTATACTTGTTTGCATCGTTTTCATAATAACCAATAGCTGTAGTATAGTAATCAATATTCTGTTGATTAGAATTTGCTGTTACGGAGAATAAAACACTATTTAATCCAGTTACTATTGATGGCAAATCAAGAAAAGCATTAGACACATCTGTGAAGCCATCATCATATGCTTTTACTAAATTACTTTCAGCTTTAGTTTTTGATTCTTCAACATCAGTTAAAGAATTTTCTGCTTGCAGAAGAGTTAATTCATCAACAGGTTCTTGCATTTTTTCTAAATCGAGTTTAGCGTTCTCTAGGGCTATTTCAGCACTTTTAACGTCTTGCTTCCCCTGAGTACTATTAATTTGGAAAAGCACATCTCCTTTATTCACCTGTTCTCCTTCTTTAACATATACACCAACAACATCTCCTGAGGTCTCAGCAGACAAATCAATATTTTTTAATGAATAAACCTGTCCCGTTCCAGAAACAGAGACACTTATGTTTCCTTTTCTAGCAACTTGAGTTACATAAGAAACATTTTTCCCTTTAGGAAGGAAGTTATAAATAATAAATGGAGACGAGATTAAAATAATTAAAATTATGATTGATAATATTTTATGAGACAACACAAAGTTTTTAACTTTTGTAAGCATATGTTTTAATTTTTTCATAATTTAAATGTTATTCTATACTGCTTACTACTCATTTCTTTTTTCTTTTATTTCAAACCAAAAACCGCCCAAGCGGTTTCATTATTTATGGCACTCTTTGAAGCAATCTTTAGGGTTTTTGTTGTCGTTAAAACAATTCTTAACACAACTTTGTTCTTGCTCATTGAAAAACATCATATTCAAAGGAATATCTTTAATATTTTTCTCATCTAACTCTTTATCAAATTTAAAATCTATCCCCCTATCAATAGCTGGCATATCTTTTTTATCAACAATTTTAATCTGTTCAACTTTAAAATTAAAACCATCTCTGTTCCCTACGGCTATGATAAAGTCTCCTTTATTTATATCTGGAATATCTTCCACATCTTTAATCCCTATGTTTCTTAATCCATGGGGCGTTTGAACTATTAAATAATCAACTCCATCTTCAAAAACAATTCCTACCACCCCTTTGTCGCGCATATCAGTTAATGGTTTTAAAAACATTCCCATTGGTCCAAATCCAATCCTTGTTTGCATTTCAATATTTTGAGATAAATTGGTAAAGGTAAAAATAGTGCCAAAAACCATGATAAAAACAACTAATCCAATAGCTAGATATCCAAATGGCTTTCTGTATGAAACATCGCTCTTAGTAATTAGATAACCAGCTAAGCCGATGAAAATAATAAAGGAAACAACTAATAAATATGGAAAAGACTCTAAGAAAGCCAATATTCCAAACTTTCCAAAACTTAGATATTTAAGATTGTCTGTTTCTTTTAAATAGAAAAGTATTAAGTTGAAAAATAAAACAGACAAAAGAACACTTAAGGTGAAACCTGCTCCTAGCCCTAATTTTTCAGCAACAAAAATGTATTTGGACTTAATCTTTACTTGTCCAGTCTTTATCTTCCCCATTATTGTATTTTCTAATTTATCTTCCATGTTTTTGATTTATTTCTCTTAAATATTCTTTTATCAAATTCTTTCCTCTTGATATTAATGTTCCAACAGTGCTTTTAGGTATTCTCAAAACATCACTTATCTCTTCATATGTCATGTCTTCAAAATAAAACAATATGATTGGCTCTCTGTATTTTATATTCATCCCACTAATCACGCTTTCAACATCTTTTTTAAGAAACATCTTGTCCGCGTCGTTATTTATATCAGCTTTCTCATCTATTAACCTGTATTCAACATCATCTAAAGAAATACTATTTCCTTTATACTTCTTTAAATGATTTACTGCTTCATTGTGTGCGATCCTGTATATCCAAGAAGAAAACTTCTTGTTTATGTCAAAGCCGTATAGATTCTTATACGCTTTGATGAAAACAACCTGAAGAATATCTTCAATGTCGTCTTTATTGCTTGAAAATTTAGATAAATAGCGTGATAGCTTGTTTTCGTATCTTTTGATGATTTCTCTGTATAATTCCTTGTCACCATTAAGAATTGCGCTAACTATCTGCTCGTCTTTTAGCTGTTCCATGTTATGCCATTCATAATATCATATATTAATACAATTCTGAATAATGCTATATTTCAAAAAGGAAAACCAGCTTATTCAGCTGGCTTGTCTAGTTTTTCTCCACGGAACTCTCCCATATTCCCTTTTCCATTTTTAAGCATATTGATCTGTCTTTCTTTTGTTTTGTCAAATTGCTCTTGAGTCGTACTATTTATTTTAGCTATTTCTTGTTGTTTCCACACATCCAATGTCATTGATTGCCATTTAGCTAATTCTTCGCTTCTTTTAGTATCTACTTCTTTTTGCTTAGTTTCCATTTGAGTCTTTTGCTCTGGAGTTAAGGTTATTCCAAACCTTTTCTGGAATTGATCAGCTTGATTTAACGTTCCCGTACTATTAGAAGCCATTACATTAGCTATGCCGAAACTAGAAACAACGAAAGCTGAGAAAAGATAAAGTAACAATATTTGTTTTTTATTCATATATATTATTTATTTTTATTATTTTCGAGGTCCTCTAATTATATATACAACCCAGCAAGGATTTTATTTCAAGAATAAAAAATGTTTATGAGTTTTATATTACACACTTTCCCCTGCCAAATAACCAGTAGTCCAGCATAATTGAAGATTATATCCACCAGTAGGCCCATTTAAATCTAGTATTTCGCCTACTATGTATAGATTTTCAATTATATTAGATTGCATTGTTTTAGATCCAACATCTTTTAAGTCAACTCCACCAGCAGTAATCATTGCTTTGTCAACACCATCTAATCCAGAAATCTTTAATTTAATCTCTTTCAAAAGTTCTGCTAA
>JAQTRG010000020.1 GCA_028711945.1 Minisyncoccota bacterium | reverse complement strand
ATCATATTGTATTTTAAAAGCATTAGAAAATGCTAGAAATGGAGACTTGGAAAATGGACTAGTGTTTGCTGGAGCTAATGCTTGGAAGATAAACAAAATGACTACAGTTAAAGATTTAATAAATGAATTAGTTTCTGAGGCTAATGAAATATTAAAAAATAATCCAATAACTCAATAATATGTTTGAAAACAATAAATTAACAAAACTTCTAAACATTAAATATCCAATCATCCAAGGAGGAATGGCTGGGGTATCTGAGTCTATTTTAGCTGCAGCTGTTTCTAATGCAGGAGGATTGGGGATAATAGGATCAGGATTTGCTTCTCCCAAATGGCTTGAAGAAGAAATAAAAAAAACCAAAGATTTAACTGATAAACCATTTGGAGTAAATCTTTTAATGCAAAACCCTAATGTTGCTGAATTTGTTAAAATTATTATTGATAATAAAGTTCCTGTTGTTTTCACTGGAGGAGGAAACCCATTGCAAATTCTTC
Source organism: Minisyncoccota bacterium (assembly GCA_028711945.1). GTDB lineage: Bacteria > Patescibacteriota > Minisyncoccia > Minisyncoccales > Minisyncoccaceae > JAQTRG01. Next base: position 8,139 of record JAQTRG010000020.1, on the reverse strand, counting down.
CGCATATGAAACAAGCTGGAATAAAAGTAATTGCTGTTGTCCCGACCGTAAGGCTAGCTAAAAAAATGGAAGAGAACGGAATTGATGGTGTGGTTGTTGAAGGAATGGAATCGGGTGGACACATTGGAGAAAACTCAACCTTTTGTTTGGTTCCTCAAGCAAAAGAATTGATAAAAAACATTCCTTTAATTGCTGCTGGAGGGATATACAATGGACAAACCTTTGCGTCTGCAATGGTTCTTGGAGCAGATGGCGTTCAGATTGGAACAAGATTCATGGCTTCGACAGAATGCCAAATCCATGAAAATTACAAAAAAGCAATAATCAATGCAACCGATGAAGACATAACTGTTGTTGCAAGATTTACTGGCCATCCAATTAGACTAATAAGGAATAAACTTTCAGAAAGCGTCAAAAAGACAGAAGGAAAAAATCCTTTTCCAGAAGAAATTAAATCTGAAAGATTTGCTGGAGCAAAAGGAGGAGACAATATTGATGCGTTCCCTTTATTAGCTGGAATCTGTGCTGGAGGGATTAATGAAATCAAGTCATGTAAAGAAATCATAGAAGAAATAGTTAATGACGCAGAAAAAATACTCAAAGAAGACGAAAAGATTTTACAATAATATATGAATCGATTTACATCAACATTCTCATATTTATTCTTATCCCCAATACTCAAACTCATATTCATTAAAAGCATTAAAGGAAGAGAAAATCTTCCTAAAACTAATTTCATTTTAACTTCAAATCATCAAAGTTATTTTGATATTCTTGCTTGCGGAATTGTTTGTGTTCCGAGAAGGCTTACTTTTATCGGGCAAGTAGATAATCACAAAGGATTATCTAGAGCTATTGTAGAATTTTGCTATTTTCTAGCAGAAACAATACATTTGAACAGAAATAGCGAAGAATCAAAAAAACAAGCAACAGAACAAGCAATCACTATGATTAAAAAAGGATATGTCCTTAGCATCTACCCAGAAGGGAAAAGGTCTACTACTGGAGAAATACAAAAAGGAAAATGGGGAGCAGCAAAAATCTTTTTAGAAACAGGAGTCCCCATCGTTCCAATGGGAACAAAAGGAGCCTTTGAATTATTTCCACCAAAAGGAAAAATCAAATTTAAAAAAATTGTTGAATTAAATATTGGAAAACCATTATACTTTAAGGAAGAATTAGAAAAAGCAAAAATATTAGAAAAAGATTCAAAAGAATACGAAAATATTTGCATAGCAATCACAGAAAAAATAATGGCAGAGATTAAAAGGCTAGCATATGAGTAAAATCAAAAAAATACTAATTGCAAATAGGGGAGAAATAGCTATTAGAATAATTAGAACATGCAAAGAAATGGGAATTAAAACCATTGCTTTGTGTCCGACAAAAGAATGTCAAAACAATTTTCTTGAAACACAAATGGCTGATGAGTGTTGTTTCTTAGAAAAAGAAGGTTCTAGTGGATATTTAGACCAACAAAAGATAATTGATATAGCTAAAAAAAACAAAGCTGATGCAATACATCCTGGATATGGATTTTTAGCAGAAAATTGGAAGTTCGCTTTTCTTTGCCACAAAAATAAAATAAAATTCATTGGACCTCATTATAATACTTTAAAAAAATTCGAAGACAAGGTTGAGGCAAAAAAAATTGCTAAAAAATTAGGCATTTCTACTTTGCCTGCAAGCGATAATTCAATTAGAACAAAAAAAGAATTAATTAAATGGGCAAAAATAATAAAACCTCCTTTTATTATCAAGGCTCAAAGAGGAGGTGGGGGAATGGGAATTAGAGTTATCGAGGGCCAAATGAGCACAGCTGACTTATTAACCACAACATTAGATATCCAAAGACAAATGTCTTCTGGTTTTTCTGATGTTGACTTCTTTCTTGAAAAATATCTACCCAATGCAAGACACATTGAATTCCAGATTCTAGGAGACGGAAAAAATATTGTTCATTTGGGGGAAAGAGATTGTACAATTCAAAGAAGGTTTCAAAAACTAGTAGAAGAAACTCCTTCTGCTTTCATCAATCAAAAACAAAGAGAAGAAATGGGCAAGTGCGCTATTAAGATTGGAAAAGCATTAAAATATGAAGGAGCTGCTACTGTTGAATTTTTGATGGACTCTGATAAAAACTTTTATTTCATGGAAGTTAATCCCAGAATACAAGTCGAGCACACCATAACTGAAGCTGTAACACATATTGATATTGTAAAAGAACAAATAAAGATTGCTGAAGGCCAAAAACTATCTTTTAATCAAGAAGACATTATCAATAATGGTTGGGCAATTGAAGTGAGGATTAATGCTGAAGATTCTCAAAGAAACTTTACTCCAACCCCAGGCACAATTAAAAAATATGTTCCTTGTGGTGGACAAGGCGTATTTCTTCACAGTTTTTTACACGACGGACAAGAAATATATCCTTTCTTTGATTCTATGATTTCTAAAATTGTTGCTTACGGAAAAACTAGAAACGAAGCGATAGAAAAACTTAAAGGTGCTCTTGATGAAATTATCATTGAAGGAGTTTCGACCACAATTCCTTTCTTTAAATTAGTTTTAAGAAATAAAGATTTCTTAAACAATAATTACTATACTAATTTTATTGAAAAGAATGGATTGCTCAAAGAACTAATTTGTTTGCCTCTTTCTGATAATAAGTTTATCAAAAACATCAACCAAGAAATGACTGAAGAAGAAATTGCTAAATTGGCATATGAAATGTATCTTCAAATTAAAAAAGAAAAAACAAAACAAATTTCAAAATGGACAATGTCGCAAAGATTAAAAATGATAGAATAGATATGGAGTTAAATATAAAAATTAAAAACAAAGAATACAATGTCAAAATACTTGAAGAGGGAAGTATTGTTAAGGTAATTGTTGGAAAAAACGAATACGTTTTTAATTCTGATAAAAAAGAAGAAACATTATTATCTCAATCTACATCTAAGTCTTTACAAAAAGAAATAAAAGCTTCTTTAGCTGGAACAATTTCTGAAATATTCATCAAAGATGGGGGAACGATAAAAGTGGGACAAAAACTATTAACATTGTCAGCTATGAAAATGGAAAATGAAATAGCATCAGAGAGCAAAGGGAAGATTAAAAAGATATTAGTTAATAAAAATGATACAGTAAAAGCGGGAGACATTTTAATTGCTTTAGAATAAATATGGAAATTAGACATTTCAAATCGGTTTCTTCAACAAGCGATAAGGCAAAAGAGCTAGCCAATGCCGGATATATTCCTTGGACAACTATAGTAGCAGAAGAACAAACAGATGGGCATGGAAGAAAGGGAGAGGCATGGTTTTCTCCAAAAGGAGGCTTATATTTTTCTGTAATTCTTCCTAAAAACAGCATTGATGATTTGCAAACTATAACAATACTTGCAGCGTTCAAGGTAGCTAAAACAATAAAAGAAAGCTTTGGGTTGGAACCAATGATAAAGCTACCTAATGATGTATTGATTAATGACAAAAAGTTTTGCGGTATATTAACCGAGAACATCATTATCGGAGACAAAGTAAAGCTTTCTGTTATTGGAATTGGCATAAATACTAATATCGACAAATTCCCAGAATCATTGAAAGATATCGCAACATCTGTAAAAATAGAAGCTAATAGAGAAATTGATAATCAGATATTGCTTAATAAAATATTAGAAGAACTTAAAAATCAATTTAATACAATAAATCAATAAATATGAAATTTGAAAAACAAATCAAAAAATTAGAAGAGGTTGTTTCTAATCTCAATAATAAAGAAATTATTGAAAAACAACACAGCAAGGGAAAGCTCACCGCACGAGAAAGAATTGAAACTCTATTAGATGAAAATAGTTTTGTTGAACTTGATGCTTTTATTGAATCAAGATTTAATACACTAGGTTTAGACAAAAAGAAATTTGCTGGCGATTCAGTCATAACAGGTTACGGAAAAATTAATGGCCAATTTGTATGTGTATATAGCCAAGATTTTGCTAAAATGGGCGGATCATTAGGAGAAATGCATGGCAAAAAGATTACTAAAATCATTAATCATGGATACAAAAATGGATACCCAGTTATCGGTATAATTGATTCGGGCGGAGCAAGAATCCAAGAAGGAGTTGCAAGCCTTGATGGATATGCAAGCATATTCAGAAGCATGGTAAGAGCTTCTGGAGTAGTTCCTCAAATTAGTGTAATGGTTGGTCCTTCTGCGGGAGGGGCATCATACGCTCCTGGACTTTCTGATTTTATTTTCATGGCTCAAGGAATATCACAAATGTATATCACCGGTCCAGAAGTAATTAAAAAAGTCACAGGAGAAAATGTTGGATTTGAAGATTTGGGAGGAGCTTCTATTCATTCAAGTAAAAGTGGATGTGCACATTTTGTATTCAACGAAGAAAAAGAATGTTTCTTGGGAGTCAAAAAACTCTTGTCATATCTTCCTCAAAACAATATGGACGATCCGACAAAACTATCAAGCAATGAAAATAGGGAAGGAGGCAAGTTACTAGAAATAGTTCCCGAAGAATTAGAAAAAGGATATGATATAAAATTAGTAATCGAAGAAATATTTGATAAAAATTCATTCTTTGAAGTTCAATCAAATTTTGCTGCTAATGCAGTTGTTGGTTTTGCGAGACTAAATGGGGGAGTCGTGGGCATAGTTTCTAACCAAGCAAAAATAATGGCTGGGGTATTAGACATTGATTCTTCAGACAAAATTGCTAGGTTTGTAAGATTCTGTGATGCCTTTAATATTCCTTTAATTAATTTAGTTGATACTCCTGGATATCTTCCTGGAACAGATCAAGAACATAATGGAATTATCAGACATGGAGCAAAAGTGCTATTTGCTTACGCTGAAGCAACAGTACCAAAGATTAGCGTGATCATGAGAAAAGCTTTTGGAGGAGCATATATTGCTCTTGCTTCAAAACAATTAGGATATGACAAGGTGATTGCTTGGCCATGCGCTGAAATTGCTGTAATGGGCGCAGAGCAAGCAGTGAAAATAATCTTTAAAAAAGAATTTGATGAAAGCAAGAATCCAGAAAAATTAGAACAAGAAAAAATAGGGGAAATGAGAAACATGATTAATCCATTTGAAGCAGCAAAACTTGGACAAGTTGATATGATTATCAATCCAAAAGACACAAGAGATGCATTAATTAAATCTTTAGAATTCTTATCAACAAAAAGAACAGACAAAATTCCTAGGAAGCATGGGAATATGCCTGCTTGACAAAAAAGCAGACCTATTTTATACTATAGACAGATCTAACCATGATGACTTCAAACGTGTCGGTTCTCCCGACTAGCGACTTCGAGAGGCGTTTCAACCTCTTGAAAAAAGTCCTTGAAGAAAAAGGACACGGTATAGAAGCCAAAAAGGCTTATGAAAACCTCCTTGAAAGGTGTATCTTTCCAAGAGAGGTAAAACTGGCAAATAACCTTTATTGCCAAACAAAGCTTTTTCATTTTTTATGGACCAAGAATTACGATTCTCGGTCCTAAGTCATCTTGGGGGAGAAAGGATAGAAAATAAAATATTTATATAATATTTTTATTACTCCAAATTTTAACTAAACAACACGAGGGAAGAGTGCTTGACAGGACAAATATCCTGTTATATTATTAAATCATAAGCGTCGTACAATGTAGGTTAAGCGACGTTAAAGGTTCTTTAAATACTGTTAAACACACAAACACGTGTTTTACATCATTTAGACCTAAAATATGCAACCCTTTAAAATGCGTTTATACGAATACGATGATAAGTACATCAACTTAAATATTTTGATATTCCCCTAAAAAATAATTTGCACAAAATTTTTAAAATTTAATGTTTAACAACAACTCAATGTTTTATGTGTTACCCCTAATTTACGTTTTTACAATAACAATGATTAAAACCACATGCAAAAATCAGCAAAACCAATTATAAAACAGATTCCAGACTTTTTAGATTATTGTGAAATAGAAAAAGGTCTTTCTGATAATACTCAAAAAAATTACAGTCGCTATTTAAAGAAATTTATCGATTGGCTAATCGCAATTAAAAAACAAGATTTAAAACCTCACGAATTAACTCCTGAAGATATTTGGAACTACAGATTATTCTTAGCTAGATATAAAGACCAAAAATCTAAACCTCTAGCTAAGCTAACTCAGAACTATTATCTCATCGCCCTAAGATCGCTTCTAAGCTTTTTCACTGATAAAGATATCATCTCTTTGCCAGCAGACAAAATACAGCTTCCTAAGGACGCTAAAAAAGAACACACTGTAAAATTCTTAACCTTAGATCAAGTAGAAAAACTACTCTTAGCTCCTAATGTTTTAACTCCAGCTGGATTAAGAGACCGAGCCATCTTAGAATCTCTCTTTTCAACTGGCCTTAGAATAGCTGAATTAGTGGCTCTTAATAGAGAGCAGTTCAAGAGCTTGAGTGATAAGAAAGACCTTGAATTAGGAGTCATTGGCAAAGGCAAACATCCTAGAACAGTATACTTTTCAGAACGAGCTTTGGATTGGGTTAAAAAGTACCTTAAAACACGTACTGACGAGGATAAAGCCCTATTTATCCACTATAGAGCCATAACCGCCTCAGAAGGCCGTTTAACGCCCAGATCCATTGAAAGATTGGTTAAGAAGTATGCCACTTTGGGCAACATTCCTTTCTTTACCACTCCGCACACTTTAAGGCATAGTTATGCCACAGATCTTCTTGGCCAAGGAGTTGACTTAAGAACCATTCAAGAATTCCTCGGACACAAAAATATTGCCACAACTCAAATCTATACTCATGTGACCAATAAGAGACTTAGAGATGTTCACAGAGAATTTCATAGTGGCAAGAATATGAAAAACTAATTCTCTCCGATTCCCCTGCAAATGTGTTATAATATAAACGTCGCACAATATCATTTATATATTTGATTCCAAATTAAAAATAGGCTATATTAAAAATTAGAAGGAGGTGGCATATGAAAAAGATGCAAATCTTACTCGCAGGCTAACGCCGACTCCAGCACGTAAAGTGATCCAAAACCGACACATTTGGAATGGATCTCCCCTGTTGAACAATACTCTACAAAAAGAGTATGAGTTAAAAATAGAATAAGGAGGAATACAATGTTTGTCTTGATTAGACGGCACATTGCACCCGTAAGTGCTTAAGCAAAGGGAGGATAAATATTCTCCCTTGAAACACGTAAAGACTTGCAATTTTCAATAAATCTGATATATTGCAAGCAAGGAGGTGAACATTATTAGCAAGCTTGATAGAGATATAAAAGCCTTGTACTATGCATACCTACAAAGGTATATAGCACAAAAGCCGCTATGGATAGCATGTTGAACAAATCATCTTCTTAAATTTTATGGGATAAACCAATTATCCCGAATCACTTACACTCTCTCCGCTTTGGCGGATTTTATTAATTCTAAAAATTCATTCGCTTTAAGAGAGGCTCCTCCCACAAGAACTCCATCCATCATTGCTTCGCTCAAATATGAATAAACATTTTTTGAATCAACGCTTCCTCCATAAATAATTTTAATATTTTCTGAAACGTCTTTGCTAAATTTCTTTGACAAGAACTCTTGAATAAAGTTTCTCACCTCTTCAATCTTTGAAATTTCTGCAAACTTCCCTGTTCCAATTGCCCAAACCGGTTCGTAAGCTAAGATAATTTTCTTAGCTTTTTCTTTTGAAATATTTTCTAAACATCCATCTAATTGTTCTGCTAATACTTCAAACGTTTTACCCTCTTCCCTATCTTCTTTATTCTCTCCTATGCATATAATAGGAATAATATTTGAATTAAGAACTTTTTTAAGTTTTAAATTAATTTCTTCATTGGTTTCATTAAATATATTTCTTCTTTCTGAGTGCCCAAGAATAACATATTTACATCCTAAATCTTCAAGCATTAAAGCTGATATTTCTCCTGTAAAAGATCCCTTGTCCTCAGAATAACAATCCTGTGCTCCAAATGAAATTGAACTATTAATCAAAGAAGAAAGAAAAGCAAAAGGAGGACAAATCACAACCTCAGCATCATCAAAATCTTTAACGCCAGCAACTACTGTATTTAATAATTCTTTAGCTTCTTTTAATGTTATTAGA
>JAQTRG010000019.1 GCA_028711945.1 Minisyncoccota bacterium | reverse complement strand
ACTTGTTTTACCAGAAGGAATTACCTATGATAAAAAATTAGGATTTGGAACCGCTCAATTAGGGCTTATTTATAACATAAATCGCCAAACTAATGGCGATAAAAATGATTTGGTGCCCCAAACAGGATTCGAACCTGTGACCTTCAACTTAAAAGGTTGTTGCTCTACCAACTGAGCTATTGGGGCGTATTCAGGGATTATAATCCCTGTTTTTTTAATTCTTCAAGGGCTTCTTTTTGCTTCTTGGTTAATCTATCTGGAATATCTAAACTTAATTGAATATAAAGATTGCCCCTACTAACGCCTGAAAAATGAGGAATACCTCCTCTGGATATTTTTAGGATGTTTCCATCAGTGAGTCCTGCTGGAATTTTAATGATTAAATTTTCTTTATCAAGCGTTGGAATTTTTAGCTTGTCTCCTAGGGCAGCTTGAGAAAAAGTTATACTTTGATTTAAATATATATCATCTCCTCTTCTTTCAAAAACACTATGAGGCTTTATGAAGATTCTAATATATAGGTCTCCTGGTTCGCCTCCTCTTTTTCCAGCTTCACCTTTTCCTTTTACCTTAATTATCTGGTTATTGTCAACACCAGCAGGGATGGTAATCCTTATTCTTTCTTCTCCCTTTACTCTTCCTTCTCCGCGGCAAACATTGCATGGTTTTTCTGGTTTTACTCCTTCTCCTGCACATTCAGTACATGTAGTGTATTGGCTGATTGTTCCTAAGAATGTTTTTTTGATTTGTTGTATTCTTCCTGTCCCCCTGCAAGTTACACACTCTCTTACACTAGTTCCTGGTTCAGCTCCAGATCCATTACATCTTGAACACCTTATATTCTTCATCACCCTTAATTCTCTTTCCTGTGGTCTAAGGATAGATTCTAATTCAAGGTCTATTCCAATTTCAACATTTCTCCCTTTTCTTAAATCTCTTTTATTTTGTTTTTGTCCTCCGAAAGCTCCACCAAATATATCAAAGAGGTCTTCGATTCCTCCTCCACCAAACCCACCCATAACATCTTCCCAATTTATGTTTTGGTTAAAACCAAACCCACCCTGATTATTAAAGGATGATCCGAATTGGTCATACTGAGATCTTTTATCTTTATCAGACAAAGTCTGGTAGGCTTCGTTTACCTCCTTGAACCTAGCTTCATTGCCGCCCTTTTTATCAGGATGATGCTCGTGAGCTAGTTTGTAGTATGCTTTTTTAATTTCATCTTGAGTAGCACTTTTCTCTACGCCAAGAATTTTGTAATAATCTTTTTCCATTTGTTTAAAAGAAAGGCAAATCTTTTTTGATTTGCCATTCTTCTTTATTCTTTCTCTGTTTCAGCTTCTGGAGCATCGCTTGAACCTTCTTCTTTCTTTTCTTGAGGTTGCTGTTGCTGCTGCTGATAGATTTGAGTCCCTATTTTTTGAATGGCTTGTGATAGTTCCTCGGTTTTCTTTTTGATGTCATCCATATTATCACTTTCTTTTACTTTTTTCAATTCAGCAACTTTATCCTCAACATCTTTTTTGTCTGCTTCTTGAATTTTGTCTGCATTATCTTTTAATGTTTTTTCACAGGTGTAGATAAGGTTGTCAGCAATGTTTTTAGTTTCAATCATTTCTTTTTTCTTTTGGTCTTCAGCAGCATGTATTTCTGCATCTTTTTTCATTTTTTCTATTTCTTCTTTTGAAAGGCCAATTGAACCTTCTACTTTAATTGATTGAGTTTTTTTAGTTCCTTTGTCCATTGCTGTGACAGTTAAGATTCCACTAGCATCAATATCAAACTTAACCTCAACTTGAGGCATTCCTCTTGGCGCTGGAGCAACTCCGTCTAAGACGAATCTTCCCAGAGAACGATTGTCTGTGGCCATTGATCTTTCTCCTTGCAAAACATTGATTTCAACTGAGGTTTGATTGTCTACTGCAGTTGAAAACACTTGAGCATTAGAAGTAGGAATAGTTGTGTTCTTGGCAATCATAACAGTGTTGATACTTCCCATGGTTTCAATTCCTAGAGATAGGGGCAAGACATCTAGCAATAGAACGCTCTTAATGTCTCCCTCAGGGGTTCTTCCTTCGTCTTTAGCTGTTAGTATTTCTGCTTCAATAGCAGCTCCAATAGCAACTACTTCTTCTGGATTAATTGATTTATTTGGTTCGCTGCCAAAGAATTCTTTTACAGCGTCCCTTACAGAAGGAATGAAAGTTGTTCCTCCAACAAGGATTACTTCATCTATTTCGTTTTTATTCAGCTTTATCTCTTCCAATGTTTTTCTTACTCTTTCAATTGATCTAGTAACTAATTCTTTAGTCATTGTATCGAATTGAGATCTGGTAAGTTTGTATTCAAGATGTTTTGGTCCATCTTGGTTAGAAGTTATAAAGGGTAAATTGATGTTTGCTTCGAAAGAAGAAGATAATTCTGTTTTAGCTTTTTCTGCTGCTTCTTTTAATCTCTGTAGAGCTAAAGCATCTTTAGATAAATCAATTCCTTGGCTCTTTTTGAATTCTTCTAAAAGCCAATTGATAATTATTTGATCAAAGTCGTTTCCCCCTAAGTGAGCTTCTCCTCCGGTTGCCAATACTTCAACAGTATCAGGAGAAACATCAAGAATGGTAACATCAAATGTGCCCCCTCCGAAATCATATGCCAAAATCTTTTTAGCGTCTTTCTTTCCAAAACCATATGCAAGAGCAGCAGCAGTTGGTTCATTAATCACTCTTAAAACATTTAATCCAGCAATTTCTCCAGCAGCTTTAGTTGCTTTTCTTTGAGAATCATCAAAGTTGGCTGGACAAGTGATTACAACATTTTTAATTTCTTCTCCAAGCTTGTCTTTTGCGTCAGCTTTAACTTTTTGTAGAATCATGGCTGATATTTCAATTGGAGTTAACCATTTATCTCCCATTTTAACTTCAACGCTTCCGTCGCTTCTTTCTCTTGTTTCGTATGGCAAGAGTTTTAATTCTTTTTGAACTTCTGCGTCAGAGAATCTTCTGCCGATAAATCTTTTAACTCCAGAAATAGTATTTATTGGGTTAGTGATAGCCTGTCTTTGAGCAAGAATTCCAACAACACGTTCCCCTCCTTTTGTTTGAGCAACGATTGATGGCGTCAAAACAGACCCTTCCCTATTATCAAGAGCTTTTGGTTCTCCATTAACAATTGATGCGAATTTTGTGATAGCTGTTCCTAAGTCTATACCTATTACTTTAGTCATATGTTTATTTTTTTATTGTTATCTTTTCCAATATTATCTCATTAGCACTCTAATGTCAAGAGTGATAATAGCTATTTCCCTTTTCCTATTTTCACCCTAGCTGGCCTGATTACTTTTTCTTTTGTTTTGTATCCTTTTTCTATTTCTTCGATAATCATTCCCTCTTCTCCCTCTATTTCTTCCACGGCTTCATGGATACTTGGATCAAATTTTTGATTAATTGTTTCTATTTCTTCAGCTCCAAGACTCTTTAACATGCTTTCTATCTGTTTTTTAATTAAGAGCAGTCCCTTTATGCTATTACTCTCTTTTTCTGCTTCTGGGATAGCTTTTTCGGCTAACAAGAAGTTGTCTATTATGGGAAGTATCTCTAGTGTAAAGCTTTCTTTAAGAGTTGAAAGCAATTCTTGAAGCCTTTCCAATTCTTTTTGCTTGTAATTAATAAAGTCTGCTTTTTCTCTTTGCCACCCAGCAAAGTATTCGTTCTTTTTGTTTTCAGATTCTTCTAGTAGTTTTTTTAATTCTTCTATTTCTTTAGTCATATAGGTTTTCTAATATTTTATTAAGTGAATTAATTAAAGAAATGTTCTTCTTGTAGTCCATTCTTTTTGGTCCTAACATTGAAATCATTGCTTTTTCAGAATTAAGTTTGCAATCAGAGCAAATGATAGAAATGTTTTTCCATCTGGGGTTTAGATTTTCTTGTCCAATGTATATTTTTATTCCATCTCCCCTGTTAAACTTTTGCATGTTTTCTTCAAAATCTTCGATAAGTTCAGAAAAGCTAGACATGAAATCTTCGTTTTTTGATTCAGGTTTTTTAATTATTTCATCAAATCCTTCCTTAATGGTAATTCCTTCTAGGTTAAGAGCGATAAAATTTGAAGACATGTCAGACAATGCTTTGGCTAACATAGATGCTGTTCTTAATACATCTTCATTTTTGTTTATAGTTTTTTGAAGAATGTTTTCGTCTTTTCTCTCGTTTTTTTCTTTCTCACCCTTTATTAAACTATTAACAAAGAATCTATATGCTTTATCAGTTGGAATTCTTCCAGCTGATGTGTGAGGTTGCTCAAGATATCCTTCATTGATTAAATATTGTAATTCTATTCTGATAGATGATGAGCACAAACCAAAGTCATGCCTTTCAGAAAGGAATTTAGAGCTCACTGGTTCAGCTGTCTTGATATATTCTTTTACCAGTCTTTTTATGATTTCCCCTTGCCTCTCGCTAATCATATACATTAGTATATCATATAAAAAATAGCAGTCAATATATATGACTGCTAATTGTTAAGTTCGTATTTTTTAATTACTTTCAGATTATCATCCAGTTCGTAGACCAAAGGAATTCCTATGGGTATTTCAAGCTTAGCTATCCCCTCGCCAGAAATTTCTTCAATGTTTTTTATTAAAGCTCTTATGCTATTGCCATGAGCAGCAATTATTATATTTTTTCCTTCCTTAATTTTGGGAATAATCTTTTCTCTCCAATATGGGATAAGTCTTAATTCTGTATCTTTTAGGCTTTCAGTCAATGGCACCAATCCTTCTTTGACCTCTTTGTATGCCAATGGTTTTTCTTCCATTCTTGCTGGCGGTCTTGTTGTATAGCTTCTTCTCCACTCTTCAACTTGATTCTTTCCATATTTTTCTCTTGCTTCATCTTTATTTAATCCTTGAAGGGCTCCATAGTGTCTTTCGTTTAATCTCCAAGACTTTTCTATGGGAATATTTAATTTCATTTCTTCTAATATGAGATATAAAGTTTTATAAGCTCTTTCTAGTGTAGAGGTAAATGCTAAATCAAAAAAGAACCCTTTTTCTCTTAAGATTTTACCTGCTTTTTGAGATTGCTCTATTCCTTTTTCAGACAATGGAGCATCAATCCATCCCGTGAAAATGTTTTCATTATTCCAAACACTTTCTCCGTGTCTGACTATTACTAGTTTAAACATATGCTTATTATACAAATACTAATTTTAAAAGGCAATAGCGTTTTTTAATTAGTTTCAATTTTTTCATAAACCTTAAAAGAAAGTACGAAGCAAAACATTAATATCAATCCTGAGATAAAGAAAGGAAAAGGAATAGCGATAGAAGCTATCGCCCCACCGCTTATGGGTCCAATGATTCTCCCGATGCTTCCGTAAGAAGAAGCAAGACCCATAACACTTCCTTGAGATTTTTCATCAACGCCCCTAGAAAGAAGTGTTTGCAACAATGGTTCTGTCGCTGAACTTGCTAATCCTAAAATAGCAACAGCAAATATAAACCATACCATTGATTCAACTTTAAATATAAACAACATAGACAGAGATGTTATTAATAAAGAAATAGAATATAACTTTTTAATGCTTATCGCTTTCAAGTTGGGAATTAAAAATAACTGAGTTATTATTCCTGCTGTCCCGAGCAGGGTGAATAGCCATGATATTTGACTTGGTTGTAGCTTTAATATTTTTAAACAGAAAGGTTGGAAGGTAAACATCATCATTGAAAAAGAAATAGCAAAAAAGAATATGATTGTAAGTACTGTTCCAATTTTTTTATCAAAAATAGCACTAAATATTTTCTTGAAGTCAAAAAGTTTTGTTTGTTCTGTTTCTTTGCCTATATGTTTATTTGTTTCTGGTAAATGTATCATTGTTACTATCAATGCGATTAAAGACATCGTGCCAGCAACAATAAAGGGGGTGTTCATATGTATTCCTACAGTTAACGCAGCGATTACCGGTCCCAATATAAAACCAAACTCATTTGCAGCACTGAACATGCTAAATCCTTTAGTTCTTTCGTGACCTTCTGCGGAATCAGCTATTACAGCTGCAGCAACTGAATAGCTTCCTGCTGTTATTCCATCTAATGCTCTAGCGATAAAGAGTATGGCTGCATTGGGAGCAAAAGCCATAAGGAAAAAAGAAACAGTAGTTCCCGCAATAGAAGTGATTAACAAAGGCTTTCTTCCAAACCTATCAGACATTTTGCCGATAATTGGAGCAGCAATGAATTGACAGATAGAAAAGGTTGCAAATAAAAGGCCATTCTGAAAATCAGAGAGGCCGAATTTTTGAGTATAGGAATAAAGGACTGGAATAATTAATCCATACCCCAACATGCTTATTAGAGTTATCAGAGATATTATTAATATGTTTTTGTTGGATCGTAACATTTATTTTCTTCTAGATTCTGATTTTCTTACTTTTTCTTCATCCATGCCAAAATGATGAGCTATCTCGTGCCAAACAGTATTTTTGACAAGCTCTTTAATTTTTTCTTCCGATTGAGCCATTCTTTCAATAGGATTTTTAAATATAGTTATTTTGTCTGGCAAGACTTGAGCATATTCCCATCTTTTTGTTTTGGGAACACCTTCGTATAAACCTAAAAGAGAATAATCATTTCTAACTTTTAATTTTTTTAATTGTTCTTTAGTCGGATTATCTTCAATAACAATACCCACATTGTCTAATTTTTTTAGTAATTCTTTGGGAATAGCATCAATCCCCTCTTTCACTAGTTTTTCAAAATCAATTAATGTCATATGATTAATAGTATCAAAAAATCACCAATTTGGCGATTTATAAACATATTAAAATGAATTGAGAGCACTCATGGAGTGCTCCGTATTTTTGTGTAGTATATGTGCGTTAGTGTCGCACCGACTACTGCTCCCATAGCGATACCGACCCACAAGCTCCCGAACATCTTTGTCAGTGCACTTATGATAGCAAGGAAAATGAATGCAATAAATGCTATGATAATTGCAATTACCGCAATGCGATAAATGTCACTCTCTATGCGATCCAAAAGTTTAGGTGTCGCTGCTGCCATACAACCTACAAATATCCGCTTCCTACTCCGGAAGTTTTTATCCTCGCAAAAACCCTTGCGAAGTATTTATCAATCGTTTCCATCTTGTACTTTGTCGGCTCTTCATTTCTTCGCGAGAAGGTAATCATTGGACGTTTTCCTGTCCACTGATTGAGTTCTCCATAGAATTCTTGACCAAGTACGAGATTGTATCCTTTTGCGATACCTTCCAGTTCCCTTCTTAGAAACCAGAATTTGACCCTTCCAATGAAGGTGTCTCTTTTAGGAACTTCCCTTGGCAGAGAAGTAGTTTCAATGAACATAACAATATCATATAACATATTATCGTATGTTGTCAACGTCTATGTTTAAATCTAGTTTTAAGAACAACAAAAAACCAAGCTCGAGAACGAGCCTGGTTTTATTTACATAACTTAAGCGATCCTTAGATGCGGCTTACGTTTGTTGCGTTTGGTCCTTTTGGAGATTCTCCTTTTTCGAAAGATACTCTGTCACCAACTCTTAACTCTTCGTAGCCTACGCCCTTGAGTTCATTGCTGTGAAAAAATAAATCTTTTTCTTCTCCATCAACTGTGATGAATCCAAATCCTTTGTCTGTTAGGTTCTTGATTGTTCCTTCCATGATTGTAAAGTTTTAATTTAATTAATGTTTTAAGGTTTTACCCTAAAGTTTAGTTTCTTGAATAATCTCGACTAATTTATTATTAAGCAACTTCCTTATGAAAACAATAATAACATCTAAGAGTAAATCAGTCAATACTATTTAAAACAAAAAAGAGCCAAATGGCTCTTTGCTCTATTTTTCTTCTTTGTTTTGACATCCGCAGTAGCAGATTCCTTTCTTCTTGCATATCATAGATAATCCAGCGGCTATTAAAAGTGCTGGCCAAATAATCTGCCAAATGTCTCCGTTGATTATTTTTAAATTTTGCAATAAAAATATTATTCCGATAATTGTAATTGAAATTCCGACAAACATATTTATATATAAATTAAATATGATTAACGACCTTTAATACTAATAATTATATTTTACATTAAAATTATAGTTTAGACAAATGCAATAGTTCTTTTTTATATATGACATAAAATTGCTGCGGGACTTGGACTCGAACCAAGATTGATGGCTTCAAAGGCCACTGTCCTACCATTAGACGATCCCGCAATATTATTCAATTCCAATTGACTCTATTAGGGCTAGCTCTAGAGGCAATTGTTGTATTGAAGCATACTTACTCTTATTCTCTGCTTCAATTAAAAGGTTAAGGGTTTTCTTTAAATCATTCTCACTAAACTTCTCAGCTTGTTTCTGAGCAGTTTCTACCAATTCCTTTGTTTCCCCTGGCATTACTGTATCTATTAAATCAGAATCAATCTTAAGGATAAGCAATTTTCTTAAATAGTCAATAAGGGATTTGGTAAATTCATCAATATCCAATCCTTTTTCTAAATTGTCTGACAAGAATCTTAATGCTTTAGCTTTGTCTTTTTCGATGATTAAGTTCGACATCCCTACCACTAATTTCATGTCTATCAATCCTAATAAAGCTTGGATATCTTCAATCTTGATTTTTGTTCCTGGTAAAAAACTTAAAACTTGGTTTAAAGTTCCTTCAGCATCTCTCATTGATCCTTCTGATGCAGAAGCGATAAGAGTTAAGGCATCTTTTTCAATCTCAACATTTTCTTTTTTGCAAATATTCTCCAGCTTTTCAATTATTTCTTTGGTGGGTAGTCTATAGAAATCAAATCTCTGGCACCTAGAAGCAATTGTTGGAATCATTTTGTATGCTTCAGTTGTGGCTAAGATAAAGACAGCATATG
>JAQTRG010000018.1 GCA_028711945.1 Minisyncoccota bacterium | reverse complement strand
AAACATTAAAGCTTCATCCTGGAGAAAATAGAGTTAAGCTTGGTAGATTTGATATGCCCGCTGGTACATATAAAGGTGGCACGGTAAATATCGGTGATATTCAGGTAGATATAAAAGCAGATTTAGCTGTTATGAAAAATCCTACAGACGGACAGATTATTCCAGAAGATCAATATGCAGTTGTTTTTGAACAGATAAAAGCTAGGATGTCTGGCGGTGTTGGTGGTTTTAATATAAACATAATTAATTCTTCTTTGTCTGGTAACGTTGGTAATTTTACAATAAGCGTAGGCAAGATGACTCAGCCGATTCCAATTCCAGAAATAAAATATCCTGGGATGGGAGGACCAGACATAACTTTAGATATAACTCTTGATGAAATGGGCAAGCCTGATCCGTCAAAGATTAAAGCCATAGTAGATATGCCTCCAGGAACAGGAGGAGCTTTCCCTTCTTTTCCGGGAGTTGAGTTTAAATAATTAAATTAATTATGATAAATACAAAAGAATTAAAAAAAGTTTTGATTGTTGGAATTTGTTTGATGGCTATAGCTAGTTTTAGTGTCCTTGCAGAAGAAGGTGGAGTAATTCCTGCACCACAGAGCGGGCCTAGCCAGGAAGAAATTGATGCCCAATCGCAAGGACATGGTCCGAGCGCTGAGGAAATACAACAATTTGAAAAAGAATTTGGAGGGCCTCCAGAATCATTTCCAGCTCCAACTATAACAAAACCGGAATTTGAACAACCAGGAACAATTCCCGATGAAGTTAAAAAATATGTAAGCGACAAGGATTTGGTTGCGATTTATTGTGCCATGACGAATTGGAAGGCTGGGCAGTTTTTTTCTGCGATGGATGCGGTAACTAAATATGTGATTGAGCCAACAGAACAAGTAAAAGCAGATTTTGAATTAGATATAACCATTCCCAATGTTGATGCTATAAAAATTGAAGGACAAAAGAAAATAGATGGTATTTGTAGTGCATCAACAGTGTCGGATGCTGAAAAATTGTCTAGTGAGTTTGCTAAGTGGGGACAGCAGGACAGCCAAGCGCAATTTGATGATTTAAGGAATAAAATGCAGGAGCAATTGAAAGTTAAAAGCGATGCACTTCGTGAAAAAGTAAAAACAAAACTTCAGCCCTTTATCGATGAGCAAAAATCAAGCATTGAAAAAGAAATACAAGCAGAAGCTGATAAGATAGTTGAAAGAAAGAAAGCTGAAATAAATGCTAGATTAGCTGGTGCTAAATCTGCTCCGAACGTTGAAGCACTTAAAGCTGAGATTACCTCTGCGGTTGAATCTGGCATCCAATCCAAGGTTGAACAGAAAAAGGCTGAGATGCAGAGTAAAGTTCAGGCAAAGGTTGAGGAAATAATCGGTCCAGAAAAAGCAAAGTTTGAAAAAATAGGGGAGCTTTTCCAGAATGTTGATGGGAAAATAAATGAATATATAAAGGACAATGAGTCGCAATATGAAAAATATAAAATAGAAGCATTCAGTTTGCGCAAGAAAATAGTTTTGGATATTTTGGATAAAAATATTGCAGAAGGAATAAAAAAAATAGATGAATCAGCTTCTGATATAGCCGATGCGAAAAAGAACGATCCAACAGTGCAATCAGCAGACGAATTAAAGGCAGCTCTTCAGCAAGATAGAAAGGCATTGGAATCAAAACTAGACGTTGCCTTGGAAGCTGGAGATGAAAATGCTTTTCAACAGGCGCTTAATGATTTTAAAACAAAGTGGGAAACTGTTCAGGCAAATGGAGAAAAAGCAATGCAGCAATCTGTTTCTAAAGTTTGTACTATTGCTTTAGCTCAATTTGATAATGCTAATAAGCAAATGGATCCGGGAATAAAGAAGATTGATGATTTGCAAAAGAAATGTGCAAATAGCGTGACAGATGAATGTCTGAAGATTAATGAATTTTCTTCTAGGTTCGAAACTATAATTTCTAAGTTTTCTGATTTGAAAACAGAGATGTCTTTGGCTGCTAGCATTTGTCAAAATCCAGAAACAGCAGATAGAAAGAATCTCATAGCATTAATGAATAAAATTCAATCAGACGCTGGAGACGTAAAAGTTTATGGTCAGGCGTTAGAGGCTGAAAAATCTAAATTGTTGGCTGATACGGCTTCAGCAGTGTGTGCTCAAGCATTGCCTCAGCTTGATGCTGCACAAACGGAAATACAAAAAAATGATTTAACTGTTTTGCAAAATAATATAAACAAGTGCAAAGGAAAAACAACAGAAGAGTGCAATGTTGTTAATAATCTTTCTGATGAAGTAGTTGCTTTAAAATCAGATATTTCAGCCTTTAGCTCTGATGTTAGCAAAGCTAAGAGCTTGTGTTCTAGTTCTTCTAGTGAAGAAGATTTTAAAACTCTTTCAGATGCTTTAAATTCTTTGAAGTCGGATGGGCAAGAGTTGCGTGCTGAAGCTAAAGATTTAAAAGCAAAGCAATCAGAGCAAATGAGCGAAAAAATATTATGTCGTTCGGTTGTACCGCAAATGGAAATAGCTAAACAGCAAATTTCTAGTGGACTTGCTGAAATGATTGGCATCAAATCTGGATGTTCTGGTAAAAATGATGAAAGATGTAAAGTTATTAATGCTAATGGGCTTAAATTCGATAACTTAATTGATATTTCTAGAAAGACTTTTAATAAAATAGCAGATGTAAATACTAAATGCAGCAATGCTTCAGCAGATGAATTGGATCAAGGGCTTATCGATTTGTTAGATAGCATAAAGAAAGATAAGGAAACAATTGATAAAATGGTTGTTGAGCTTAAAGATTTAGAAGCTCAGGCAGGAAAAGGAAATGGAATTATGATTGAAGCAGAAACAGAATCATCTACAAGCCTTCTTCCAAGGACTGAATCGTGGCATTCTATAAAAGGAAAGAGTGGAGAAAGCTGGAGGCCGCCAGTGTTCGGGACTGGTTATTGGTATTTATCGCGTGGTGGAGAATATTTAATGTATAATTTCAGCGTGCCGAAAGACGGGAAATATAATGTTTGGGTTAGGGATTATGTTGATAATTTTCAAGCAAGGGGAGTGAGAAGGATTGTTGTAATCTTTGATGGAAAGAATTATGGAACGTTCGGAGAAACTAGTGCTTCAGTTCCATCTGGTAATAAAATTGGAGTTTTTGCTTGGCATAAAGTTGGCGATGGAGTTGCTTTAAAAACTGGTTCTCACACCATGAAAGTAATGAAAGAAGCTACAACTGCTGGCGCAGCGATTCTTGATTCTTTTTATTTAACAACTGGCAACGAAACGCCACCTGAAAAATAATCAAAAATAACAATTATGAACAATAAAAATAATAATTTAATAAAAGGATCAATTGGTTTAATCGCAATAATTGTTGCAGCAGTTTTGATTATTGGTGGAGTATTCTATTTTATTATAAAAAAATCACCAACACAGAGGGCTGCTGAAGTGGAAATTGCTGTAAGCGATATCAGTGCTTCCATTCCCAGTTTAGATTTTGGCGCTTCTCCTCTCCCAGATTTAAATATATCATCTTTAAATGTGGGAGTAGCTCAGTCAAATGTTAGTAACATTTTTTCCGCACCAACAGTTAATACAGATTTTTCTTATCAATCAAATTTGGATATAAACCTTCCATCTGTTTCCAGCTCAGATTTTAATTTTCAAATGCCTTCAATCCCTGCTGATATTCCAACAAGCAATTCAAATGTTCCCACAACACAAGGCGGAGAAACTCCTCCTTCAGCTGGGAATAATCAGCCATCTGTTGATTGTTCAGCCTTTGCATCAGTTCCGAGTTGTTCTATGACTGGTCCTGGAGAAGCAATGTGCAAACAGTGTTTTCCAAATAAATAAAGCATAATTTAAGTATGAATGAAAAATCTGAAAATTTTATAGTAGCAGGAAGGTTTATTCTGGGCTTGAGTATAATCGGTGGACTAGAATGTATTGCAATTTTTATCCATCATTCTCCCATGCTTCCTTTTATGGGGGGAATTATAATGCCACCGCTTGCAATACTATTTTTCCCGCCCATTATTTCGGCTATATATTTTATGTTTTCCTCTAAAATGAAATGGAGACTAGACATTTTATTATTTATAATCTCTATTATTTGTTTAGCTGTTTTTTCTGGGGTAAATTTTGGTAGTCTTTAAGAAAGACATATTTATTCTTTTCATTTGTTGAATTAATTAAATAGAGACGAGATAGGCGGGCCGAGTTTCGGTAAGTTTTTAATATATAATAAAGATGTTAATAAATTATTCAAACATAATAGATCCTTTATTAAGAAGTGTTAGAATTAAAACATTAGAGACCTCTTTAATTGAAAAAGACAGCGTAGTTTTAGATGTTTGCTGTGGAACAGGCGACCAATCTTTTTATTATGCACAAAGAAGTAATCATGTCTTTGGCATTGATATTGATCCTAATATGATTAATTTGGCTGGTAAAAGTAGAAAAAAAGACAATAATCCTATTTTTATTATCGCTGATGCTAGCAATTTACCATTTAAGGATAATTATTTTGATTTAGTGTCAATATGCCTTGCTTTGCATGAAAAAAATGAAGAATTGAGAATAAAGGTGCTCTCTGAAATAAAAAGGGTGGCTAAAAAAGATGGGACGATAATAATTGTTGATTATAATGTTCCATTGCCAAACAACCCATTGTCTTTATTTATTAAAATTATAGAATTTTTTGCCGGAAAGGATCATTTCGAATGTTTTAACAATTATATTAAATCAGGTGGTATTGAAGAAATATTAAAATATAATAAATTAGAAGCAAAAGAAAATGTATTTCTTATTGTAGGGGCAATAAGATTAGCCAAAGTAATTCTAAACAATTAAAGTCGTTGGAAGGCATCGTTTTTTTAGATGGGCTGATGAAGTTGTTATTTTTATTATCTTGTGTTAGTTTCTAAGAATAATAGATAAGATTGTTTAAGTTTGAATGAAGTACACGTTTCCATACCAAGAACAGCTAGACAGAATAAATCGTTTGGAAGAAGATCTTCAACGCATTTCGGTTGCATCAGATAGCAATTTTCATAGTGCTATAGATGCTTTTACTTCTTTTTTTATACAATGTTATCATTTGCGTGATTGGTTGGTTGAGAGTCGTTATGGTAGAAGAGATATTGATATTTTTATTTCTCAGAGTGCTTATCTGTCTCTTTGCAGAGATATGGCTAACAAGCAGAAGCACAAGAACATAGATAAGTATGAGCCTCAAAATCATGTGATTGAGCATAATGATTCTGGAATCTCAACGCCAATTTTCCGCTATTACGATCCCTTCAGAAAAGAAAACAGATTTGGCATTGATGTTGAAGAATTTGGAACATTAATTGATGCAATCGACCTAGCTAAAAGGTGCGTTGAAGAATGGCAAAGGTTTTTATACATATATTCTATTTAAGCTGACTTCTGTCAGTTTTGTTGATTTGTGCTTCTATTTGTTTTATAATAAAACAAAAACTATGGATCAAACACAAGAACAAAATTCAAAATCTCCCTTTGCAGAAGTCTTTTTCCGAAAATTATTGGGTATTTTCCTTCTCTTAAGTGCTTTTCCGCTTTTAGTAAATCCTATTACTATACCTTTGATTATTCTCTGTCTTGTTTTTGCTATTTATATGCTTTCCGGCAAAAAATACAATTTGACTCTTGACTTATTGGGTTTGATTATTGGATGTATATTATATTTTTTGGGTGTTTTTAATTCTTTGAAAGTCGTAATGTTCTATACTGCTCAAAGCAATAATGATTTTGTAGTATCCATGTTATTCTGTCCGGCGATAATATTGTTATTGATAAGCTCGTTATTTATGTTTTTTCAGGGCATACTCTATGAAAATGATTCATACAAAAAATTAAAGAATAGGGGATTAATAAGCTTTGGAATTGTTATAGTATCTATTTTATTGGTTTTTGGATTGCCGATGACGAAACATCTACAAGTTAAAATAGGGCTGATTGAAGGAATGAATCCTAATGGCAGCAAACAAAATGTTCTTATCTCTTTTGACGCGGCAAATAAAGAATGGACATATATTGTTAAACGAAAAAACGAAACAGATAAACCATTAGTTTTAATTTCTTTGTTTAAAAATAAACAGCAGATAATGGAAAACGATGAAAATGTTGTTATAAAAAACGGTATCATGGATTATGATAGATTAACGATCGAACCATTCAATGAGGCCACCATTACGATTCGTTCGACTGAGCCGATATATACAATGACTTTTACAATGGAAAATAGTTTAGCTGATAGTTATACTTTTGTAAAATAAAAAAATGGGTCAAATAATATCTAAAAAGCTTTGGGTTTCTATAATAATCATAGCAATTTCTTTATTTTTTATTCCTTATGTTTTTGCAGAAGTTTCTGTTAGTGTCCCTGAAAATATTCATAATGTGGTAAGCCCTTTTGAACATAATTTTAGATTCATAGTATCGTTGAAAAATACTGGCATTGGTCCAGCGACAATTTCTTTCGGTAGCGACAGTAAGACTAATGCAGATATGAAAAATTGGATTATTATTTTTCCTTCGGGAAGAATTTATTTAGAGCCAGGAGAGGAACGAGAAATAATTGCAACTCTTGAGCCGATGTTTAATAATAAGAGTCAGGATAGTATAGATTATGATTATGTTTTCAATGTTAATGCTGGCAAGAAAACAATTCCTATCAAAATTGAAACTAGGAAACTAGATGTTGGAAGTTTAGAGATGTCACCAGTCAATATAACGGTTTTAGACAAAAATACTGGAGAAAAAATAATTGGTGCAGAATATTATCTTTCGTTGCCATCAGGAATGGATGGATTCCATAATGTTTTAGACTATTCGAAAACTAATCCGATAGAAGGAATAAAGACTTCAATTATTGAAAAGTACATACTGGATAACAATGTTCAGTTATCTTTTTCAGGATATTTTTTGCGCATTGAGAAAGAAGGATATAAGCCGGCTTATCTAACAAATGTCAAAACTGATTCTAAGCCTCAAACAATTTATCTTGAGCCACAAACAAAATATTGGGAATATAAAGAAATAAAACAAGCAAAAACAGAATTTTCTTTTTGGTGGGTCAAACCATCAGCTGATAATAAGCTTTTTGCAACTTCTCCTGGTATCCACGCTGCTCCTGGTGAAAATAAAATTCCTGATGAAGTCGGGATATATCTTTTTAATGATAAGGGAGAAAAGCTTTGGCGTTATCCTATTAAAAGTGCTGGATATGATGGATCAGATTTGTGCTGGGGATTAGATATTTCACCTGACGGGAACTATGTTGCTGCTGGATGCTATGATGGGAATGTTTATCTTCTTAATAAAAAAGGTGAATTGATTAAAAAATATCAAGGAGGAAACATGGTAACAGTCGTTGCTTTTTCTCCTGATAATAAATACTTAGCTTTTGGTCCAGCAGAAGGAAACAAAGATGTTGGAGTTGTAGATGTTGCTACTGCAGAATATGTTTGGACTGCTACTTTGGGAGACAGAGCGCGTACATTATCTTTTTCTCCTGATAGTAAATTATTGGCAGCAGGATCTCCGAATGGAATTGTGACAATGTTTGATATTTTCGGCAAAAGAGTCTGGAGGGATAGCAATGGAGGATTGGTTCCATTTCTTTCTAATTTTAGCGGTGATGGTAAAATGTTCATTATCAGTGGTAAGGGCAGAGAAGTTATTGCATATGAACCACTTACTGGAAAAAAGCTTTGGAGCAAGATTGTTGATCAAACCCCATGGCCTGGTATAAATAATGTTTCTTTTGATGGGCAATTGGCATTTGGAACAGTAGGTGGGCAATTATGGTATTTTAATAAAGATGGAAATCCTTTATGGAGATATGAATATGGTAATTTTGGACACAATGGAGCATTCCTTACCAAAAACGGAGAATATTTCTTAGTGGGAGGAGGCAATCCAACACTATTTGATAAAAATGGGACGATTCTTTGGGAAATGGATCCAAGTATTGAGCGTGATAAATTAATGAGAATTCCCAAAGAAAGTATTGTTGGCGCGGAAGTAGTTTGGCTTTCAGAAGACGCAAGCAAGATGGTTTTAGGAATGAGTGATGGGACAATTAAGTTTTTAGAGGGGAAAAGAAATGATAATAATCAAATTGTCGAAGAGAATATTTTGTCTGATAAATTTAATATATTAAAATATTTAATCTGGACTATCAGTTTCTTTGTTATGATAATTTTTATTATTAAATTAATAAATAATAAAAAAAGCAACCAATAATTTTAGTTCATTGGTTGATGCGCAAAACGCCTTTGCTAGTTTTTACGTCAAAATGTCCTCCAACAATTTTTGCGTGACCCTTGATACGGAAACCATATCTGTCTTTTCTGTTATCGTCCCACCTTAGGCAAGTAATTGTATCTTTTATAATGCCATTATCTTCAGTAACAAAACAAATGGGCGTTGTCCTGAAAAAAGATTTGCCAAGTCCGCATGAATCCGGACCACTGGTTACAGTAACTTCCTTTGTCACAAGATCACCTGTGCTGATATATATTTAGTTTATTTAATCAATAATGTCAAATGTTGATTTATAATCCTAATAGTTTTATAATAATCAAATCATGGGAACAAGAATAGGAAACAATCCAGTTATATATTTAACAAGGAAGCTTTGGAAGTATTCTTTGGGAAACAGAAAGAACGTTGTTCTTTATTTTGCGATGTTCATCATCGCAAATAGCATTAGTTTTCTTGAGCCATTAGTTATCGGAAAGTTACTGAATATAATTCAAGAAAACGGGATTACTAATTACATTATGCCGTCTTTGCTATTATACTTAGGGGCTATTCTTGTTATAGAAATTAGTTCTTGGGCATTTCATGGTCCTGCGAGAATAATTGAATCTAAGAATGCTTTTTTAGTTCGTGCTAATTATAAGAAGTACTTGCTTAATGGAGTGATGGCTTTTCCAATGGAATGGCATGCAGATCATCATTCAGGAGATACAATTGATA
>JAQTRG010000017.1 GCA_028711945.1 Minisyncoccota bacterium | reverse complement strand
CAGACAGGACCAATACATCCTAAACATTCTTTCGGATCTGGTTTAGGAGCAGTGTTGTTTAAAATCTTTTCGACAAATTGAGTTTTAATTGCTCTACCTGGAAGACCCACTGGAGAATGAATAATTACAATGTCTTCTTTTCTAGCTTTTAAATATACATTTTTGAATTTTTGATTAGCATCGCATTCTTCTGTAACAACAAAACGTGTAGCCATTTGTACGCCCTTGGCACCTGCCCTTAGCATCTCAACAATATCTTTTCCATTGAATACTCCCCCAGCTGCAATAACTGGTATTTTAACCTTCTTAACAGCATCTTTTACAATCTCTAGTGTCTCAACAAAAGGGCGTCCTTTTGGAAAGCCTAAGTGTCCTCCGGCCCTGCATCCTTCGATTACTACTCCTGATGCCCCAGCGTCTTCTGCTTTTTTAGCAACATTAGCTGATGAAGCCATTGCAAAGACAGGAACATTTCCTTTTCTTGCTATCTCAAAAGTATCAGTTCTAAATCCAGCTCCTTGAATTACAACATCAATCTTTTCTTCAATGGCTGCTGTTAGTAGCTCTCTGAACCTTCCTATTACTCCCATAATGTTAATTCCGATAAGACCATTTCCTTGAGAGATTTTTCTAGCTTTTCTTATCTCATCTTTAACTTCCTGGGGATCAGTCATCCCTGAAATAGCGATTATTCCTACTCCTCCCTGCTTAGCAACATTGCCAGCAAGTTTGTGTAAAGAAACTCTAACAGCCATTCCTCCTTGGATGATAGGAAGCTTAGCGAATTTGTCTCCAATTTTTAAAGAAGGAAGGGTGTAAAGATTTTTTGGTTCTTCTTTTGTTCCCTTAACTTCGTCAGCTTTTTTTTGTAACTCATCTTTGCTTAAAATAGCAACGCTAAACCTTACTTCGCATTTTCTATTTTCATTAACAAAAGCTTCTCCGATAAAATTAGCAATTTTGTCACCATACATTCCCAACATTTTAACTTTGTATTTAATTCTATCTCCGGGAAGAATTATTTCATAAAAGAAAGCACTTCTTACCTGGTATGCAAGAAGATGTTTGTTTTTGTGATCCTTTCCCATTTTTTCTCTAAGTAAAACTGTTCCTGTTTGAGCAATTCCTTCAACAACCAAAACTCCAGGCATGATAGGAAAATCAACAAAATGTCCCTTAAAGTATTCATCTTGAGAAGAGGTTTGCTTATATCCGATTATTGTATCTCCTTCGATTGATTCAATCTCATCAACCCATAAGAATGGTTCTTGGTATGGAATAATTTCTTTAACTTGTTCTTTATTATATAACATCTATTTATTTTTAAATTGATAATCCTCCATCTATGCTTACCACTTCTGAGGTAATAAAACTGGCTTCATCAGATAAAAGGAAAGCAACCAGACTAGCCACTTCTTCTGGTTTTCCAAATCTTCCGAGTGGTGTTATTTTCTTAATCATCATTTTCATTTCTTCTGGAATTGCTTCAGCCATTTTAGTTTCAATGAATCCTGGAGCAATAGCATTAACTCTCACATTAAATCTGCCAACTTCTTTAGCTAGAGATTTTGTGAATCCAATTATTCCTGCTTTAGAAGCAGCATAATTAGTCTGTCCGAAGTTTCCTCTTAGTCCCACGACAGAAGAAACATTAACAATGCTTCCTTGTGTTTCAATTATAAAAGGAAGAATTGATTTAGCACAGTTGAATGTTCCAGTTAAATTAATATTAATTACTCTTTGCCATTCTTCTGCAGTCATCTTGACTAAAGTTTTGTCTTGAGTGATTCCAGCATTATTAACTAGTCCATTAATCTGTCCGAACTCCGCCTTGATATTATTCATCATTTTTTCAACTTCTTCTAACTTAGAAACATCAGCAAGAAAGTATTTTGCTGTGCTTCCAATCTCTGCTTGTGTCTTTTTAAGATTTTCTTCTTGTAATGGAATATCATTCAAAGCAATTTTTGCTCCTAATCCCGCTAATTTTAAGGCAATTGATTTGCCAATTCCCTGAGAAGCTCCTGTGATAACTATTACTTTGTCTTTAAACATGTTTTTGTATTATTAATTAATAACTTTCTATATTATACCTTACTTCCTCGATTTGTCTTCCATTTGTTTCAATATCATTAATTTCGATATCATTAATTAACTCCGGAAGTTTTTTGTGGAAAACAATTTCACTAAATACTCTATCTAGCTTTAACGAATCTTTTCCTCCCAGTATTAATCCAGTAAAAATAATTGTTTTATTTGGTCTTTGAATAAATTCAGCTTCGGCGATATTGATTAAATTAGGCAAAGCAACTGAAAGTTCTTTGATGATTTCTCTTTCATCTTTTAAATACTTTAAAGATGAATAATTTTCTTTTTTCAATACTTTAAATATATTTTTGGTAGTACAAGTATCTCCTCCTTTTAATAAAGGAAGGTTTATCACTAAATCAGCTTTTAATACTTCTTCAGATATTTCTAGATTGCCCTGTTTAACAAAATTTGATTTTGATAAGTCAGATGGAGTAATTTCTTTTTTCAAACAAGCATCTAAAAGTCCTGATTTTTGAGCTGATGCTTCAATTGGAGTTTCGTCAAAACTTTGGGTAGCAATTTTAATATTTTCTTTTTTAACATTGTTGTTAATCAAAAATTCAACCATTGTTGAAAGGAATTCAGGAGAAGTATTATCTCTGAAATATGAATAGTTAGGAACATTAATTTGAGGAATAATTAAAACTTTTAAATCTTTTTTGTTCGGCAAAAAGTCTAATAGTTTATTTATTTCTTCAATTGCTTCCAATTGATCATATTTAATCCTCCAGATTGAAATAGCATCTTTATTAACATTGCATTGAATCTCGTCTCCAATCTTCACATCATTCATTGATTTGTGAGCCCATCTATTTCCTTTTTCGTCTTCTAGTAATAATCCATAGTAAGGAACCTTTTTGTGATTGAGAGAACCAATAACTACTTTTGATGAGCCGATTACTTTAGATTTTTCTCCTTTTTTTCTTTCAACTTCAATAATACAAAAAGGACACATATCTATTGGATACTGCCAGATTCTTTTACATTTTGGACATTCAAAATAAAGCATATTTGTTTAATTAGACTTTTTGAAATATATGGACAGTAACACTTCCGCCAGCCCCTCCAATATTATGAGTTAATCCTATTTTAGCGTTTTTGACTTGTCTTTCTCCGCATTTGCCCCTTAGCTGATTAGTTATTTCATATATTTGAGCTAAGCCAGTGGCTGAAATCGGATGACCTTTTGCTTTTAATCCTCCAGATGGATTGATGGGTATTTCTCCATTTAAGCTTATCTTCCCCGACCTAATTAATTCTCCTCCCTTTCCCTCTTCAGCAAATCCCAAATCTTCATATGATATTAATTCTACTGATGTGAAAGCGTCGTGTATTTCTGCTACATTAATATCTTTGGGAGTTAAATTAGCTTCTGTAAATGCTTTTTTAGCTGCTAGTTGAGTTGCTTTAAAGTGAGTGACATCATCTCTTCCAAAAGTTAAGATGTAATCAGTAGCAAAGCCAGAACCAATAACTTTAATGTCAGTTGGTTCGCTAGAAACAATTACTGCTGCCCCTCCGTTAACTGACAAAGAGCAATCCATTAATCTTAACGGAGAAGAAACTTCTGGAGAATTCTTTACCTTTTCTAAATCAATTGGCTTGCCATAAAAGAAAGCTTTGGTATTTAAAGCCGCATTGGTATGATTTTTAAAAGCGATTAAAGAAAGATCATCCATGGTTGCATCATATTTTTTCATATATTGTTGCCAAACTAATGCATTTTGAGTTGGGAAAAGCATTCCTTCGGTTTGCTCAGTTACTCTTTCTGCCGCTGAAAGGATATAATCAACAGTTGCTTCGCTTTGATTATCTACTAATCTTTCTCCAGCTAGAACTAATATGTTTTTATGCTTATTTAATAAATTTAAAGCTGTCCAAAAAGCAACCCCCCCTCCTCCACACACAGAAGGCGTTTCAATTATGGGAATATTAGTTTTGAATAAGTCAGAAAGAAAAGATACTTTATGGGTTTGGTGTTCTCCGCCTGCAGCGCTAGACATGCCCGTAAAAATAATTGCATCAATTTGACTGATGTTCATTTGGGCATCCCTTAAAGCTTCGATTGCTGCTTCATGAGCGAATTGCCACCAATGTTTTGGAGAATAATCAAACTTGGTCATTCCCACGCCTTTTATATACATTTTTAGTGTTTATTTTATAATTTAATGGAACGGCAATATAATTTATATTACCTTGATGTTCCCCATATTAGCAACAAAATTATCCACAAGAGAGAATAAAAAAAGAGCCTTTTGGGCTTATTTTTGAGAGATCAACAATTTTGTAAGTGCAGTCATTTATAATTATTTCTTTTTCTTTCCATTCTTTTCCTGGAAAATTACAAGAATGTGGATGAAACGGAAATTTATAAAAGCAACAATCTTTTTCTGAGTCGTATATTTTTGTTCCCAGAATACACCTTCCATAAGTTCCTTCTTCATATTCGATATGATCAAGGCTAATAGAAAGCTTGGGTGGTCCACAGAAAGCCTTGCCTTCTTTTTTCCCCACGAAGAGTAGCTTGCAAGAAGGGAGCCTTGTTATCGGTTTATCTTTATCAAGGTAAAAGCTGCCGTCTCCATCATAATTAGTAAAACAAAGGTTTAATACTTTTTCTATGGCTTTTTTAAAGCTTTTCGCTTGAAAAATATTCCAATAATGCTCGTTTTGTCTTCCAGTTTTTAAAAGGTGAACATGGTAAAGCGCCATTTTTATTCCTCCAGTTGTCAAATGTTGACTAGCTATATTATAATTATAATATACAAAAAATCAAGAGCGTGTGGTAGTTAGAAATAAAAAAAGAGTATTTATATTAGGCATACTCTAACCTTTAGAACTTATCATGAGTGTGTTTGCATTTTGTGCACCTGTATATTTCTACAATTTTTTCCCCGTACAAAGTCATTCCTTGTTTTTCCATTTTATTGCCACAATTATAACATATCTGCCAAGGTTCTCCTTCGGGTCTTTTGATGGAAAATTTACAAAATTTGCATCTTCGACTTAAAAGGACGTTTAATCCTTTATTCTTGCCATCAATTCTGGGAGTATAGTTAGAATCCCACGATCTTATTTCTTCTAAGTTATTGTGTGGGCACTTTGCTTGAAGTTCATCAATCATGTTGTTGAGTTTCATTTGAGCTTCATTCATTTGACCCATATAAGATAGAAATAATTCATATTGTTTTATAATTTTAGGATCTTCGGGTATACTAATCATATCAGGTCTCATTTTAAAATTACCTCCGAATAAACGTTTTCGGACAAGTAAAAAATAACACACATCAAGCGGAAAGTCAAAACCGGCAATTGTCGGTTCTTATCGATTCTATTTCCCCATTCTCCTTTCTCTTTCCATATAGTCATTGATTGTTTTTTCAAACTCTTTTTCTTTAAAGTCTGGAAAGAGTTTGTCAGTAAAGAATAGTTGAGAATAAGTTGTGTCCCACATCATAAAGCCAGCTGAATTATGAGGATCTTTATCGCACCCAGTTCTGATGACAAAATCAACAGAAGGCAAATCCTTAGTCCAAAGATTATCTTTAATTGTTTGGCTATTAACAGCTATCCCCTTTTTCTTTATCGTTTTTATGCATTCAATCATTTCATCATCTCCATTGTAAGCCATAAGAAAGGTTAAGACATGTTTGTCATAATTCTTTGTTTTTTCAATCGCTTCTTTAATTGCTTTTTTTGTTGTTTCTGGAAACAATTCTTCCCATCTTCCCAAGACGATAATTTTCACTTTATTTTTGTGAATCCTTTTATGGTCAGCTATTCTTTTGAATTGGTTTTCAAATATGTCAAAAAGATACGAAACTTCCTTTTTTGTCCTATTGGTAATGTTATCCATTGAGCTTCCCCAAAAAGTGAAATAAGGGATTTTCATCTCTAAGAATTTATCAAGAATGCTCTCTAAGGCATCTACCCCTTTTTGATGTCCGATAATCGAAGGAAGGCCTCTTTTCTTGGCCCAACGCCTGTTTCCGTCAGGGATTACAGCTACATGGTTTGGTATTTTAGACATTTGTTTAAATGAAGCTTCCTTGCTCTATCCTTATAGGTTCTTTTTCTTGAATTCGTGAATAAATATATCCTAAAAAGAAAGCTAAAGTGGAAATTAATATTATGGTAATAATTAAAACGATTTCTTTTTCAAATTTTTTGACAAAACTTGTTATTTTTGTTAACATCTATTTGTTAATAATAACTGCTGATTTATACATATATATTAGATTAAAATCAGCTAAGAGTCAAAATGGCAACAACCAAAGCAGCCGGTACAAGTCGTCTCGGCAGAGATTCAAATCCAAAATATCTAGGAGTTAAATTATTCGAAGGCCAATCTACAAAAATTGGCTCTATTATCATTCGTCAAAGAGGTTCTAAGGTAATTGCTGGAAAGAATGTAAGGATGGGAAAAGACAATACTCTTTATGCTGTAAAGGCAGGAAAAGTATCATTCTCTACCACAAGAAAGAAATGTTTTGATGGATCTCAAAGAATAGCGAAAGTAGTGAGTGTAGAATAATTTCAATAAAAGAGAAACCAGAGATTTATGTCTCTGGTTTTTTATTTATTTGCTTGCTACTTTAACAAATTCTTTAAATAATGGATGAGGGCTCAATGGTCTTGATTTAAATTCAGGATGAAATTGAACAGCAACAAAGAAAGGATGATCTTTGAGTTCAATAATTTCTACTAAATCTTTTTTAGTGTTTACACCTGAAACGATAAGGCCTTTTTTAATTAGTTGTTCTCTGTAATCATTATTAAGCTCATATCTGTGTCTGTGTCTTTCAGATATTATTTTCTCTTTGTATGCTTTAGCACTAATTGTCCCCGATTTGATTTCACAATCCCAAGAGCCTAATCTCATCGTTCCTCCGTATTTGTGATTCTTCATTAATTCTTTCTGTTCTTCCATTAAATCAATTACAGGGTTATTGGCTTTAGCATCAAATTCTCTAGAAGTTGCGTCTTTAATTCCACAAACATTTCTAGCAAATTCAATAACAGCTAATTGCATTCCCAAGCATAGTCCTAAGAAAGGGATTTTGTTTTTTCTTAAATATTCAATTACTTTTATCTTTCCCTCTGTTCCTCTTATTCCAAATCCGCCTGGGACGATAATGCCAGCGTATTCTTTTAGTTTTGCTAATTCTTTTTTGTCTCCCGTTTCAAACTTCTGAGCTGATAGCCATTGTATTTTTGCTTCTTTATTATTAGCCCAAGCAGCATGTTTAACTGACTCGATAACAGAAATATATGAATCCATTAAAGAGAATCCGCCCGTTTCAAAATATTTACCAACAATTCCAATCTTTATAACTTCTTTTTTCTTTTGAATTGTATTAACTAGTTTGTCCCATTCTTTCATGTCTTGTTTTCTAGATTTCAATCCTAGTTTTTTCATAATTCTATTACCCAATCCGTCTTTTTCAAAGTTAATAGGTATTTGATAGATTGAATCAACATCAGGAGCAGAAATTACATCTTTAGGATCAAGATTACAGAAAATAGATATTTTTCTTTTTCTCGGTTCGTCTAATGGCGAAGAAGCTCTTCCTAAAATAAAGTCTGGTTGTATTCCTGCTTCATTTAAAAGTCTAGCAGAGGTTTGGGTGGGCTTAGTCTTCATTTCCCCTATTATTTTTAAAGTAGGAAGATATGTTACCAATACAAAAAGGACTTTTTTTGGATATTTTAATTTCATCATTCTCGCTGCTTCTAGAAATAATAGGTTTTGATACTCTCCTACTGTTCCTCCGATTTCAATCATCACAAAATCAGCCTTGTCTTTTTTTCCTGCTTTTTCAATTCTTGAGATTACTTCATTAGGAATATCTGGAACTACTTCTACGCATTTTCCTTGGAATTCTAGATTTCTTTCTTTTTGGATAACAGTTTGGTATACCCTGCCCGTTGTCATGTAGTTTTCAGTGTTCAAATTGATATTCAAAAATCTTTCATAATTGCCCACATCTTGATCGCATTCGGTCCCATCGTTGGTTACAAAAACTTCTCCATGTTCAATTGGATTCATTGTTCCAGCATCAACATTAATATACGGGTCAATTTTCATGGCCGAAACCTTGAATCCCCTTCCTTGTAATATTTTTCCGATAGAAGCTGTGGCAGCTCCTTTACCAACACTGCTCATAACGCCTCCACCGACAAAGATATAATATGCCATGACTTTTTATTAAAAAAAGAAGAAGAGAAATCTACTCCTCTTCTTTTCCAGTAATTATTATTTTTATTTCTGCTTCTAAATTATGATTGAGTCTTATCTTAATCGGAAATTCACCCGATTCTTTGATGGGATGCTCTAAATCAATTTGTTCTTTTTCAACCTTGAATCCCATTTCTGTTAATCTTTCAGAAATTTTTTGTTTGGTTATTGATTGAAATAATTGTCCCTCTTTCCCAACTTTAACATCAATTTCAATTTCTTGGCCATCTAATTTAGCAACAGCTTTTTCTGCTTCTTTTAATTCTTCTTCAGCTCTTGCTTCTTCAGCTTTTTCTTTGAATTCAAGTTTTTGTAGATTCTCAGAAGTAGCTAACACTGCCAAGCCTTTTGATAATAGAAAATTTCTAGCAAATCCAGAAGAAACTTCTTTAACGTCGTTCTTTTTGCCTATTTTTTCTACGTTTTGTAATAATATTACTTTCATTTTTGTTCTTTGATTGCTTTTTCTACTTCTTGCATGGCTCTATCTAATTGAGGATCAAGATTTTTTTCATAATCATCTCCAGTCATTTTAACTTCAATGTCAGGTTTTATTCCTGTGTCCTGGATGGCTGTTCCATTAGGAGTGAACCATTTTGCAATAGTTACTTTTAAGCTTGACCCATCGTTAAAATCAATAATTTTTTGAACAGTTCCCTTTCCAAAGGATGTTTCTCCTATTATTTGTACATTTCTATTATCCTTTATCGCTCCAGCAAGAATTTCTGATGCAGAGGCACTCCCTTGGTTGACTAGTATTACTAAAGGATATGAGGCAAAGTTTCCTGGACCGCTTGATTTGAATTCAGTTTTGTTTCCATCTTTATCTTTTTCACTTAAGATTAAAAGGTCTTTTTCTACAAACCATCCAGCAATGCTATTAGCATGATTAACTAATCCTCCTGGGTTATTTCTTAAGTCAAGAATTATTCCGTCGACAC
>JAQTRG010000088.1 GCA_028711945.1 Minisyncoccota bacterium | reverse complement strand
GATAATCATAAGATGTTTTGTATGGTTCCTTCTTCAGACAGAAAAACAAAAAGTAATTATCACTATGTTTATTTAATGTTTAGGAGTGATATTGGTTGGAGAATAGGCAAGACTGATAATGTGATAGGTAGATTGAGATTAGAACGTTCGGCAGATAACATAATAGCCTTAAAGGCTTTTAATAGTGATAGTGAAGCTAGATATTATGAAACTTTATGGTCTTTAAAATATGGAATACCAACAAGTTGTTTTTGTAAAAGAAAAGGAACTATTATCAAAGATGATTTGTTGAATAAATTATATCAAGAAATAGATGTAATGGGTGGAGTTTCAAGGATGGCAAAAGATTTAAACATAGATTTGAATTATTCTCATTATTATTTAGATGCAGTAAATAGAGGAAACAAAGAAAGAATTAAGATTATTATTCAATTATGCTATAGGAGCGGTAGAACTAAGAATTTAAAGGATTTTATTAAAAAACCCTTAGTTAGTCATGTTTTAAGAATAGAGACTTCTGCCAGTGGGGTGATAGAGAAGATAGAAAGAGCTGGATTTAAAATGAGAAAAGCAAAAAAGGGAAAGAGATTTGTTTTCACTAGTAGCGATATTAGAGAAATAGGCAAGAAGGCAAAGGAAATACAGGAATTAATAGGAGGATTTATTGAATTTAGATTTTATGCTGGTCTTGGATATGATGTTAAAAATAAAATAAGAAAAAGCAATCCATCTATTGTTATTCCAGCTAAGAATTTAGTTCGTGGTCACTATTTACCGATCAAGAGAGATAATGATGTTGTTTATGATGAGATTATAGATATAAAAACAGAATCTAAAAAAGACTATGTGTATGATTTAGAAATAGAAAAGACTCATAACTTTTTAGCTCAGGGAATCATTGTACACAATTCAATTTTTTCTTTCCAAGGGAGTTCATTCAATAATGTTTTAAGGTTCAAAAAAGACTACTCTGAGTCAAAAGAAGTTGTTTTAACTGATAATTATCGTTCACCCCAAAATATCCTTGATTTGTCATATTCTTTTATCCAACACAACAATCCTAATCGTTTAGAATATCAATTAAATGATGTAGAAGAGTTAAGAAAAAGAGCAAAAGAAAAAGGAGTTGATTTGAGCAAGATTAAGAAGATTGACAAGAAACTTAAAAGTCAAAAGAAGAAAGATGGAATGATTGGAGTTTTAGCATACGAAACAGGCGATGATGAGCTTAAGGGAATAATTAGCAAGATTTGGGAAATAAAAGAGATTGACAAAAAGGCCAAATTCTCTGATTTTGTTATTCTGACAAGGACTAATGAGTCTGCTAATAATTTTAGTAGGGCAATGGAAAGATCAGGCATTCCTTATCAATTCTTATCTTCAAAAGGACTATATACTCATCCATTAATACTTGATTTTATTTCGTATTTTAATCTTTTAATGAATTTCTATGATTCAGCAAGTTTTTATAGAGTTTTAAGAATGTACCCTTTTGATTTTTCAGTAGATGAATTAGCTAAGATAACTTATTATGCTGAAGAAAAAGGATTGCCAATCTCTGAAACGTTAAATCAAATACAGCTTTTAAATACATTATCAAAAGAATCAAGAGAAAAGGTATCAAAATTATTACTCAACATTAAAAATCATTTTAAGATTTCTAAAGAAAAGAACGTGGGAGAGGTTTTTGTGAGCATGGTTAATGATTTAGGATATGTTGGTGAATTTTCTGATAACAACGAAGAAACGTTTAAGATGTGGGATATAGTTGATCAGTTTTATCACAGGATAAAGGAATTTGAAGATTCTCATTTTGATGCAAAGCTAGTTTCCTTTATGGAGCACATTCAAATGGAAATGGAAGCAGGGGAAGAGGGCTCATTGAAGTTTGATTTAGAAGACTCTTTTGATTCAGTGAAGATAATGACTATTCACTCAGCAAAAGGACTTGAATTTGATTATGTATTTTTAGTTAATTTAGTCCACAGGAAGTTTCCATCTGATGAGAGAAAGGAGCCAATAGAAATACCAATAGAATTAATTAAAGAAGTTTTGCCCGAAGGAGATTTTCATTTGCAAGAAGAAAGAAGATTATTTTATGTTGCTTTAACTAGAGCTAGAAAAGGATTATTTCTTGCATGGGCCCTAGACTATGGTGGGAAAACATTAAAAAAGCCTTCTAGGTTTTTAATTGAATCAAATCTTATCCACGAAGAAGCATTAAGCAAACAGAAGTTTTCAAGAAGTTCTAGTTTTTGTTCTAGCAAAGGGGCAAATAATGGTTTTAAGAAAGAGTCAAAAGAAACAGAAATTACAGATGGCATTAAAGAATATCTGCCAGATCATTTTTCTTTCTCTCAAATCGCTTCATTCAATAATTGTCCTTTGCAGTACAAGTTTAGCCATATAATAAAAATTCCTTCTAAGGGAAGGCCTAATTTTAGTTTTGGAAAAACTATTCATAATACTTTATATCATTTTGCCAAGATAGTTTTTAAGGGCAAAAATACAGA
>JAQTRG010000087.1 GCA_028711945.1 Minisyncoccota bacterium | reverse complement strand
TTAAAAAAATGTGTAAAAGAGTCGGAGCAGACTATTCAAAAATAGTTTTTGATGAGACTGGTTGGTTTTTGAAATATTCGTGGACAATAGATGAGGAAGAAAGCTTTGTTGATTGGCTAGTTGAATATCTGCATAAAAATAAAGATGCACGAAGAACACTAATGAATTTTCCTTCTTTTAGCAAGAAGTCATTGCGAAAATTTGCTACAAAGTTTGTTTTTACTTATGGTTGGAAGTTCAAAAAGATAAATAATTAATATATATGATTAAAAATATTAAAAAAGTAATTGCTATTTTTGAAAATGAACCCATTCGTCGCCATTGGAATGAAAAAAAAGAAAAGTGGTATTTTAGCATAGTTGCTGTAGTAGGAGTTTTAACTGGATCGCCGCGTCCTAGAAAGTATTGGAACGCTTTGAAAACTAAAATGGAAACCGAAGGAAGTGAGTTGTCCCATAAATTGGGACAACTGAAAATGCAATCTACTGATGGCAAGTTTTTTGTTGCTGTTGTTTCTGGGTTTGATAGATAAAAATTGGAATTAAAAACGAAGATTGGGTTGAGTTGTCGACATTTTGTCGACAACTCAAATCTACAATAATAATTTGAAATAATTAGATTTAAATCATGACAAATTATTGGATTATAAATGGAATATTGCGTATTAATTATGGCATATGTATTTATAGATGAGAGTGGACAATTTAATCAACACAATAGAGAAAAATACTTTGTAGTTGCGTCTTTTACCATAGGTGATCCCAGAAGGACTCAAAAAAGATTTTCTTCATGGCAAAAAACAAAATTTCCCAGAAAGATGAGGAATCAATCAGAGATTAAATTTTCTGAAGTTAACATTGACGATAAATTAAGATTAAAAACACTAAAATTAATATCATCTCTTGATGTAAGAATCCGTTATGTTTATCTTTTTAAAAAGAATATTCCAGCAAATTATGTTAAAAAAAGAGGAGGATTACAGAGTGGTTTTTTATATACGAACATCATAGGAGAAATTTTAGAAATGTATTTGCCTTGCGTTGATAAAGAATTTCGTGTGTTTTGCGACCAGAGACATTTAAAGGGAATAAAAAGATCTGAGTTTAAAAATATTTTAACAGCTAGGTTGCTGCCAAAACTACCTAGGGGGATTATTTTTCAAATAGAGATGATAGATTCTATTGCAAATAAGAATATTCAGATTGCTGATTGGATATGTGGAGCCATAGCCAGTTGTTTAGAGAATAAAAAATTAGGAAAAGAATTTTATCAAATTATAGTAAATAATATTTTAGGAGAAGGTAGGGAGCTTTTTAAAAATGATAAAAAATAGAATTATAAACAAAAACCCAATCAATTGATTGAGACTTTGTTTAGAAACAGCGTCTTATGGAATGGTTGTTTGCAGCTTTAGTCTCGGATGCTCCGAGGGAACACTGCAACATTCCGTAAGCTATTATTGCATGTTTCTATGGTAATAATAACTTTGTTTTAAATGGTTGTCAATAGTT
Organism: Minisyncoccota bacterium; assembly: GCA_028711945.1. GTDB lineage: Bacteria > Patescibacteriota > Minisyncoccia > Minisyncoccales > Minisyncoccaceae > JAQTRG01. Next base: position 1,011 of record JAQTRG010000087.1, on the reverse strand, counting down.
TTGAAGACTTTTTAATTCAACGTTTTTTAAAGAAGGGGAAGGAAGAGGGAAATGAGGTCGTGACACTTTGTCGCGGGCTGAAGTTTATTGCAAGTGATGGTAAATATTATTTGTCTGATGTTGTGGTTTTGTCTTCACATAATAAAGTTAAGAGATTCAAGCCAAAGATATGAAAAATTACTGGATTATATCTGATACTCATTTTGGTCATGAAAATGTGAAAAAATACTGTGGAAGGCCAGATGATTTTGAAAATATTACTTTTGAAAATTTAAAGAAGATACCAGAGGAAGATGTTTTGATTCATTTAGGAGATGTGGCTTTTGGAAACACAAAAGAGATGCATGAAAAATATATAAAACCAATAAAGTGTAAAAAGATTCTAATTCTTGGAAACCATGACAGAAAGGGGAAGCAGTGGTTTCTTAGTAACGGATGGGATGAAGTTTTTAAAAGCGGAGAGTTGAAGATTGTTTTAAGGGGCGGGAAAATGATTGTGTTTTCTCATATTAAGCTTCTAGAAGAAGAAACAGTAAATTATAGCTATAATATTTTCGGTCATGTTCACGAAAAAGAAATAGAATTAACTAAGAAGCAAATAGTTTATTCTTTAGAGAAAGAAGGATATAGGCCTGTATTGTTGGAAGAATTAATTAATAGGTCTTGTGGCAATATTTCATTATAATGGGAATATATTCAATAAAAACATTATTAAATAAAGCAAAGTAATTGGCATAATAAAGAAGATGAAAAAAGAAGAATTAGAGTTTTTAATACAGCAAGGAGAGGGATATAATGTTGAATTTAAAGAGAAATATGCTTCTTCGGTTGATAAGGATATTTGTGCTATGGCCAATGCTACTGGAGGCAATATTTTGATTGGAGTAACTGATAAGGGAGAAATTATTCCGACAAAACTTACGAATCCTATGAAATCTGAAATACAAAGCATAGCAAGAAATTTTGATCCAAAATTTATAATAGATGTCAGTGAATTCAACGGAATCGTAG
>JAQTRG010000086.1 GCA_028711945.1 Minisyncoccota bacterium | reverse complement strand
TTTCATTATTCTCTTGGTCGGATTTAGTGCCATACAAGCAACATCTTTCTTTGCTTTTTTAGTTAATTCTAGGGCCGCCGCAGAATCTTTGCCTCCGCCAATCAAAACCATTGCCTTGTCTCCTTTAATTTTAATCTTTTTATCAATTCTTTTTCCCAGTGTTTCAAATTCAACATCAATAAACTTTAATTTATTCTCATAATAGAACTGGCCCATTCCTTTTAACAATAATTTCTTCCACCATTTCTTTTGATAAGAATCTAAATATCCACATTTAATAATAATCTTCGGAGAACAAACTGCTTTCCAGTAACTAAACATTTCAATCATTCCTAAATTAAAAACAAGATTAGCAATATCTTTTTTTGCTTTAATATTCTTAATTACTAACTTAGGATTGAAAACAATGTCTTCTGTTTTAAAAACAAAACCAATTTCAAGGTCTTTGCCTGTCTTTTTGAAAGAATAGCTTTCATAGATAAATGTAGGATATTGTTTCTTCATGTTAGTAAACGAATTGAAACACCTATTAATGCTAGAACAACACTAACAATCCAAAAACGCATAGTAATTTGAGGCCCTGTCCAACCAATTGCCTCAAGATGATGATGAATTGGAGTTGATAGCCATATTTTCTTTCCTCTGAATTTCTTGGATAAAAGCTGTATAATGACTGATCCTGTCTCAAGCACTAATATACCAGCAATAAGGGGTAGAACCACCACAGAGTCCGTTATAAAGGCAATGGTGGCCATTGTAATTGACAATCCCAGTATGCCAGTTTCCCCCATATAGAACCTAGCTGGAGGAATATTAAACCAAAGAAAGCTAAAAAGCGTTCCCAGTATTACTGCACAGAAACTAGCTAATTCAATTTGTCCTAATGAAAATGCAATTATTGCAAAAGCTCCAAAAATAGTACTGAACACTCCTCCAGACAAGCCATCTATTCCATCAACCACTCCGCTTGCCCAAGAAGCTAAACAAACAAGAATAAACAAGACAATGTACCAAATGCCAAGATTAATATCAAAACCATTTGGAAAATTAAACAACATCGGAACATGAATTGAACTCCATCCTAGCTTGTAATAAAACCACAAACCTCCGATTAAACCAATCAAACAGACAAAAAAGAATCTTGTTCTAAATCTTAATCCTCCTCCAACATATCTGCCCTTGTTATACACAACAAGAGCATCATCAACCAACCCAATAATCGAAGCTGCTATTAAAGCAAACAAAGGAATCCAAGTTTGTTCTCTAGATAAGAAATTTAAATCCTTTATCCACCAAACATCAAAGAATTGATTAAGCAAAAAGATTATTAGAATGACAATAATCATACTTACCCAAATAATGATTCCTCCTCCTCTTGGAACTGTTGTTTCTTTTTCTTTATGCAAAGAAAGAAACACATCTGCTCTTTTTCCATCAATAGTTGTTCCTCGGGCAACCTTTTTCCAAAACTTTATCTTGTATAAAAAATCAATCAAAAACTTGGCAATAATAATTGATATGATTGAAGAGAAAAAAGCCAAAGATAATATTTTAATAGCGTTAAATGTAAGTATTGACATGTTTTACCAATAAAATGATTCTTTAATCCACTGCTCCATAATCCTTGCTTCTTTAAAACGGTCATCTGCTCCTAGGACTATGTTTATAATATAACTATTTTCACTATTTGAAAAGGGTGCTTTCATTACTAAAACAATGCACTGTTTGGCTTTATCAGTAAAACCAGTCTTGCCCCAGATATAATCAGAGCTCTCGTTTAATAAGATATTTGTTGTTTCTATTTTATGATGAAACACTCCTTCATAATACAAGTCCATTTCTGGAATAGAAAGAATTTGATAAATCAAGGGCTGATTGTTTAAAATATATATTACTAATTTTTTAATATCATTGGCGCTTGAAATATTTCCATTCTCTCCTTGAAAATCAAGGCCAGAAGGATTGAAATAAGAAGTGCTTTTCATATCAAGCTCAATTGCCTTCTTATTCATTAAAGAAATAAAAACATCTCTTCCCATCTTCTCTGACAAAGCTTCTGCTGCATCATTACTTGATTCAATAAGCATCATGTATAAAAGATCTCTAACTGAAAAAGACTCTCCCAACTTTAAGTCTCCTGCGGTACTAAAAGTATTAACTGTTCTTGCGGAAATAGTAATTTTATCATTTAGATTATAATTTTCCATTACCACAACAGCAGTCATTAATTTAGTTATAGATGCAATATATCTTTCACTGTCAATATCCTTTCCTGCTAACACTATGTTTTTATTAGTTAAAAAAGATAAATAACTCTCGGCATTAACCTCAAGAACGTTTGTTCTTTTGGGCAATGGCCTAAGCAAAGAATACTCACTGAAAGGAACAAATAGATTACTGTCTTTAGCTAAAATACTTTCTTCTGGCCTGAAGAAAGTAAAAAGAAATAAAATTAAGATAAATACTAGATCGACTTTTCTCATTTTTCTTTTAATTTTTTGATTTCATTTTTTAATTCAACCAT
>JAQTRG010000085.1 GCA_028711945.1 Minisyncoccota bacterium | reverse complement strand
AGATTGTTCTCTTTTCCTGTGACAATTGAGTGTTCTTCAAATTTGGTTCCAAAATCTACCCCTAGAACTGTTTTAGGAACTGATTTTCTTGTTTCTTTCAGCATTTGGCTTCCAAATTTACCAAACTTGTTCCATATTGGTTTCGCCTGCGTACCTTTCAATAACTTTCTTGCTTTTGCATTTGTTGTTGGAGTCAGTGGTTTGCCATCAACTCCAAGAACAAATACTTCATGTTTCTTTGTAGACATACTACCCACAGAAAGATTATGCTTTCTATGGTTACACCCACATACCAACTGAATAGAAGGGATAGAGCCATCATTACTTTGATAGTTCAGACTCTTGGAATTTAATGATTCTTCCAAAGAGGTCAAGACTTGTGGAGTATCCTGACGTTTTTGTACCCTTCTACTCGTAGCTTCTTTTTGCATATTTTTCTTCTTACTTTTCGACTTTTACTGTTTTTGCTTATGGTAGTCAACCCTTAGTTGCTGTCATCGTTGCAAGCCCACCCTTTTAAGGGTGGGTGGTTGACTTTAATTTTACTTCATAGCACGAACTAATTTTAACTATTTCGTCTTCCCAGTCGCAATTCCAGTCGAATTTTTCGCAGTAATCATCGCCTATATTTAGATACTTTGATTCAAGTAATTCTGCATCCTGGGGTTCGACATACATTAACCTTCCATCTTCAAGCTCTACCATCACGCCCATGTGTCCTTTTCCGTCCTGGAAGTTTATTTCTGTAGTGCAGGAAAAAACTCCTTTATCTTTTAGATATCTTACTAATTCGTTTGAATATTCCGTACAGTCATAAGTTTCATTGTCATAAGCTTTCCCTGAGACGTGAGAATCCATAACAAGGTCTTTTAATTCCCATTTGGTAGGTTTGGTAAAATTAACCTTAGTTATATTCACTTCTTTTATAATTTCCCTATCAATATAAACGACCTTTTCTACAGTTACGTTTGTTTCGTGTACGATAACTTGAGGGTCACTTGTGACGTTTACATAAACGTATTTGATTTGTGGAGTAATCTCCTTTGATTCACCTAGATTTATCACTAAGGCACTTAGCCCTATTAACAATATCATGCCAAGTAACATATTTTTCACGTCCATAATTATACATAATAAGTATTAATAGTTTAATAGGGCAGTTCTCATGCCCCTTACGGATGTTATCAACTAACCGCCGTATCGGTTCTTGTCTTGATGGGTTCACTACAAGTCTAATCTAAAAAAATAAAAAGAACTTATGAAGTAAGTTCTAGCTTACTTCTCGCTTGGAACTTCTTCGTTAAGTTCGGGGAGGTTCTTTTTCCTCCCTTCACTCCAACCTTTCTTGATAGCCAGATAGATATATACAAACGCCAATAATGCTACCAATGCAACGATAGTAATCACTATCGTGCCGTATAACACTATTCCCCAGGCGTTTATATATTCTCCAAGCCATGTCCAAGTCAAGTTGGCGAAATCAAGTACGTTCATGAGTCATCACCCTGTACTATAGTACTTCTATTATTGCCGGAAGTGCGGCTGTCACAAGCGTGCTTTATTAACTCTAATATTTTTTCCCTTCCCTCTTCACTGAGAAGAATTCGTGTTTGGTTTCCCATCCATTCAATAGGTCTGCCATATTCTGAGAAGTTTATTTCATTTAAAATTGAAATAGCTTGTTTGTGCTTTACGGGGTCAAGATACGTTTCATTATCTTTTTTGTAAGTCACATATTGGAAAACTCCATCCAGGGGGATTGTTCGGTATTTTTCTTCTAAGGTAATTATCCGGCTTTTTAAAATAGAAGGAGTTATTTTATTTGTTTCCCTTCTTGCTCTTTTTTCTGTTGAATTTATTAATGTTCTGACTTTTATCTTGCAGTATCCGCATAGATAATCCCTCTTTCCTTCATCTATCAGTATCATGTACTTTATTGTTTTATCTACCATCTGACCACACGCCCTGCATTTTTCAATCATGTTCCCACCCACAATAATCGCAGGAATAATATCTGCATCCCTCTTCCTCTTCTTTGTAGCCATGCCCTGTGAAAAAATCGCATCCGCAACATGGGCAACCTTTCCTTAGTCCTAATTTCCAGAGAATCTTGTTTATAAAAACTACCATGTTTGGCTAGGGAAATACATCCCTATTTTCTGGTCTCTAAGGTAATTCGCTGTAGATGTCGGAACACCTATTTTATCCCCTCGTTTGTATTCCTCCCATTCTCTTAACAACAAGATTATCTGTTTCATAGGTTTTTTAGTTCTCTCATTATAGGTCTTATTGCTTTTTTGAATTGTCTCTGCATCTCCTTTGAATTATCGAAAATATATCGTCTTTGGTCGGATGGGGTCTCAAAAAGTATTTCCGTTCCGAAAAGACCTTTCGCTTCCATAATAATATATGTATTATAAGTATAAATACTTTAAATACGTTACTTTCGTGTTGCAAATTGTCTGGATTGTTACACTTTATTAGGTAAGTGTAACACAAAAAAGTTAAAATTATTTCTTTATTTTCTCTATTGATTGA
>JAQTRG010000084.1 GCA_028711945.1 Minisyncoccota bacterium | reverse complement strand
AAGCAAGCAATTAATGAGGTTGCTAAAAATAATGGAGTATTAATGTTGCCTGTTTTTGCGCTAGAGAGAAGCCAGGAAATGATATTTGAGTTAAAGCGTCTTTTAACAAAAGGAGAGATTCCTTCAATTCCTGTTTTTTTAGACAGTCCTTTAGCAATTAAGATAACAGATATTTACAGGGATTTTGTTAATATGTTTGATGAACAGGCTTTTGAGTTAATGAAAAAAGGAGAAGACATTTTTGATTTTAGAGGATTAAAATATATTAATAAGCCCAATCAATCAAGAAGAATAAGTAAAATGAGAGGAGCAAAGATTGTTATGGCTGGAAGTGGAATGTGTGATGGAGGAAGAATAGGCGGTTATTTAAAAAAGCATTTGAATAATTCAAAGAATAAATTAGTGCTTGTTTCTTTTCAAGTACCAGGAACTTTAGGGAATACTTTGGCTAGCGGAGCTAAAACAGTTAAGATTGATAAAGAGAAAATAAGGGTAAGGGCAGAAGTTTCTTCAATTCGTGCTTTTTCTTCTCATGCTGATCAAGGGCAATTGATTAATTGGGTTTCAAGCATTAAAAAACCAAAACCTAAAAATGTTTTTATTGTTCACGGAGAAGAATCATCTAATTTAGCATTAGAAGAAAGAATTAAAAAAGAATTAGGATTGAATTGTGTTATACCTTTTTATGATAAAGTTTATGAAGTTTAGTTTTTTCTCCAAAGAACAACGAAGTGTTTAAAGTTGTTAGAGATTTGTTTGATTGCTTCTTTTCTATCTATTTTTTTATCATAATAGTCTTTGATAGGGTTTAAGAATATTGTTCTGCCAATTGCAAAGCCAATTATTTCTTTAAATGGTTTTGCATTTCTTATCCATTTTTCAACCATCTTCATGTCTTCACCCCTGCCAAGCATTATTATTTGAGATCCTTTGTTTATTACCTTAATTATTTTTTTCCAATCATTGTCTCCTTCAACCTTCCAGATGTCTGGTTGTATCGCAGTTTTTATCTCTTCTATTATTTTATCTGTTTTTGTGTGGTCTTTGACTAGTAATTCAAAAAGAATCTTGTAATTATTCTCTTTACAAAATTCATTGAGCTTTTTAAATCTAGACAATTGCCTTCTGTTGTTTTGAGCAAGGTCGTATCTTACAAGAATTTTAACAAAATCAGGGTTGAATTTTTTAATATGCTCCTTGAATTTGCTTCCGTATTCAAACTCAAACTCTTGTTTTCCGCTTTTTTCAGTAGAAATACAAAGAATTACCTTTTCCTTCTTTGCGTGCTTGATTATATCTGTTCCGTATTCTTCATCTATCAATATGCCGAAGCTTTTTTTGTTTTTGGCATAGTCAAGGAACCCCAAGAAAACAGTTTCTTTAAGATGAGAGATGATTTCTTTCTGTTTTATATTGGGTTTTCCTTCTATTTTAAGCACATCTTTAACAAAAGAAGAGCGGTGATCAAAAGGAAGGATGAATAATTCTTTTTTCATATGAATATATCATACCAATTTTAATATATTTTGGCAATGATTGATTTTTTTGAGTTGATTGTGGTATACTTTGTCTATGAATATTATTTCTAAATTAAAAGAATCTAATCTTTTGGGCCGTGGTGGAGCGGGTTTTCCTACATGGTTAAAGTGGGATTTAGTTAAGAAAGCCCAGGGAGACAAAAAATATGTGATTTGTAATGCTTCTGAAGGAGAGCCCTGTGTTTTTAAAGATAAGTATATTATTGAGAATTATCCAGAGGATTTAATAAATGGAATGGTTTTGGCAATGGATGAAGTTGGAGCTTCCGAAGCATATATTTATTTAAACAAAGACTATTATTCAAAATACGGTAAGAAATTAAAGAAGATTATTGGAAAAAAGAAAATTAACTTGTTTAAAAAAACAGGAGGATATATTGGAGGAGAAGAAAGCGCTTTATGTGAATCAATAGAGGGAAAAAGGGTTGAACCAAGGTTTAAGCCGCCATATTTAGCTGAAAAAGGACTGTTTGGCTGTCCTACTTTAGTTAACAATGTAGAAACATTCTATTGTGCAAGTAAAATTGACAAGGACGAGTACAAGCAAACAAGACTTTATTCAGTTAATGGAGATGTTTCAAATCCAGGAGTGTATGAATTAGAGCATTCTTCAACAATGGAAGAAGTATTGAAAAAGACAGACAATTATCCTAGTTTTGATTTCTATGTTCAATCAGGAGGAGGAGCATCGGGAGAGATATTTTTAAGAGAAGAATTAAAAATACCTTGCACTGGTGCTGGTTCAATTACGGTGTACAATAAATTAAAGACAGATCCATTTAAATTAATGGAAACATGGGTTGAATTTTTTGCTTATGGTAATTGTGATAAATGTTTGCCTTGCAGAGAAGGAACATATCGTTTAAGAGAAATGATTAAAGGAAGAAAATTAGACAGAGAAATGCTAAGTGAAATTTTGTTTTCCTTAGGAGAATCAAGTTTTTGTGCTTTGGGAAGAGGCGTACCAATTCCTTTTAGAAGTTTTTTAAGGAAAGTAATGGAACTTGAAGA
>JAQTRG010000016.1 GCA_028711945.1 Minisyncoccota bacterium | reverse complement strand
GGAGGTCCTTTTTACCATCAAACAAATCAATAATCTCCATCTTAACGCCCTTTTTTAGGGTAATTGCTATTGCATTGACAGTAAAGTCACGTCTTTTTAAGTCTTCATCAATGGTTTTAGACCATGTAACCTTGTCAGGGTGTCTGTTATCGCTATAAGTTGTTTCAGATCGGTAAGTTGTTATTTCAATAACTTCGTGCCCGTCTTTGGGAATAGGGAAAACAGCCCCAACTGTTCCAAAGTCGTTTTCATAAAATGTTTTAACATCTATGTCAAGAAAAGTCTTTTGAGTCTGCTTTGGGGTAGCATTAGTAGCAATATCCCAGTCAGCTGGCTTTACGCCTCTTAAAAAATCCCTAGTACAACCTCCAACTATATATGCTTCAAACCCAGCATCATGCAGGGCCTTTATGCAATAGAGAACATGTTTAGGGATTGCTTTCAAATCCATTTTCATACATATATATTATCTCAAATCTTTTGACTTGACAACTATTAGTATTTTGTTAGAATGGAATCAATAAGAAGTAAGAAGGTTTTTGATTGTCGGATAGTTCCGACTTTTTTAATAATAAGAATAAAAAAATAGAATATGGATTTTCAATCATTTTTGTCAGCAATAACGCAAATATCAGAAGAAAAGGGGCTATCCCCAGAAAAAGTTTTAGAGACAGTTGAGCATGCCTTGGCTTCTGCATACAAGAAAGAATATGGCAAAAAAGGTCAATCAATTAAAGCCAAAATTAATGTAAAGGCAAATAGTATTGATTTTTGGAGAGTTAGAATTGTTGTTGATGACACTATCGTATATATCCCTGAAAGCGAGAACGAACAAGAAGAATTTGCTTTTGAGATAAAGAAAAGCTACAGGCCAACTGAATCAGAGTTAAGCATTGAAGACGAGAAAGAAGAAGAGGGAACAGAGAGAAGAGTAAGATACAATGCAGAAAAGCATATATTAATAGAAGAAAGCAAAAAAGATAACCCAAAATTAAAGCCAGGAGAAGAATTAATTATTCCATTAGAATCAAGAGATGATTTTGGCAGAATTGCTGCCCAGACAGCTAAGCAAGTAGTATTACAAAAGATTAGAGAAGCAGAAAAAGAAATAGTTTTGGCTGAATATAAGTCAAAAGAAGGTGAGATTGTGTCAGGAATTGTTCAAAGAATTGAAGGAAGCAATATATATTTTGATATTGGCAAAAGTTTAGGAGTTTTGCCTAAAGAAGAACAAATCAGAGGGGAGTTTTACAAGGAAGGGCAAAGGCTTAAGCTATATGTATTAAGGGTTGATTCAACACCCAAGGGCCTTATCATTCTTCTATCAAGAAGTTATCCTAAATTAATTTCTAAATTATTTGAATTAGAAGTTCCGGAGATATCTTCAGGGCAGATTGATATTAAAGCTATTGCAAGGGAACCTGGTTCGAGAACTAAAATAGGAGTAGCATCACTCGCAGAAGGAGTTGATCCAATTGGAGCTATGGTAGGGCAAAGGGGAGTGAGAGTAGCAGCTGTTATGTCAGAATTAGGAGGAGAAAAGATTGATATTATCGAATATGCTGAAGATCCAGCTAAATTCATTGCTAATTCATTATCTCCAGCTAAAATTATCGATGTGTTGACTCAAGGAAAGAACACTGCGGTAGTAATTGTTCCTAATGATCAATTGTCTTTAGCTATCGGCAAGGCTGGCCAGAATGTAAGGCTTGCAGCTAAGCTAACTGGCTGGAAGATTGATGTTAAAAGCGATCAACAATTAAAAGAAGCAGAGAAAAAAGAAGATGAAGAAGAATTAAATATTGACGAAGAAGAAGCAGCTAAACCAGAAGAATAATATGAAATACGAAATTAAAGAAATATCAACAACAAGAAAGAAGGTAGAAGTAGAGCTTAATGCTGAAGAGTTCTCTACCTATTATATGTCAGCTCTAAAAAACTTTGTTAAAGATGTGGAATTGCATGGTTTTCGTAAGGGAAAAGCACCTGATGATATGGTTGAAAGCAAGGTTAGCCCAGCAGATTTATTATCTGAAGCTTCTGAATATGCTATTAGAGATACATGGATTAAGATTTTAAAAGAATCTAAAATAGAAGCAGTATCCCAGCCCAATGTACAAATAACAAAGGCTGCTAAGGATAATCCTTTTATCTTTACTATTGAAATAGATGTTTTACCAGATATTAAGTTGCCTGATTTGAAAACAATTGGCAAGGATTTTAAAAAAGAAGAGATAAAAGTTGATGAATCAGAAATAGAAGATGCTATCAGATGGCTTAGGCAATCAAGAGCCAAGTTTACTGTCAAAGAAACAGAAGCTGAAAAGGATGATATGGTAGAAATATCATTTGTTACCGATATAAAGGATGACAAAGAAAAACAAGACAGATTTGTATTGGGAAAAGAACACTATATTAAAGGAATGGACGAAGCTTTAATGGGGGCTAAAAAGGGAGAAGAAAAAGAATTTGAAACAATTAACCCTCAGGACAAAAAAGAAAAGATTAAAATAAAAGTTAAAGTAATTGAGGTAAAAAAAGTTGAATTGCCTGAATTTACTGACGAATGGGTTAAGACTTTGGGTAAATTTGATAGCATAGAAGCTTTGAAAACAGACATTAAGAAGGGGATAACAGAAGAAAAGGAAATGGCTCAAAAGCAAAAGAAAAGGGAAGATGTAATCAAGAAATTGCTTGAGAAAACAAGTTTTGAGGTTCCTGAATCAATGGCAAAAAGGGAAGCAGACCATATGATAAGCAGCCTTAAGCAGAGAATTACTCAGGAATTAGGCATTTCTTTTGAACAATATTTAGAACAGATTAAGAAAAAAGAAGACGAGATTATCAAAGATTTTGAAGGAATAGCTAAAGAAAGGGTAAGGGGATACTTAGTCTTGCGTCAGATAGAGAAAGATGAGAAAATAGAAATACAAGACAAGGAAATTAATGAAAAGATTGAAGAAATCATTAATCAATATCCAGATAAAGAACAAGCAAGAAAGCAGATAGACATGGAACAAGCCAAGATGTACGTAGAAGATGAATTAAAAAGAGAAAAGATATTTAATATATTAGGTTGCTAATTATGGAAAACAATAGAGAACAAATTGTATCTGACCTGAAAGAATTCTTTTCAAAAAGGAAAGACGTTGTTTTCGCATATCTTTTTGGCTCTATAGCCTATAATAATTATAATTCTAAAAGTGATATAGATGTTGCTGTTTTCTTAAATAGCGATAAGGAAGATTTGTTTGATGAAAGATTATTTTTAATTAATGAATTAGAAACTAAGTTTAAAAAAGATGTTGATGTCATCATTTTAAATACTGTGAAGTCTAGTCTTTTGAAGTACGTCGTAATCAAGGAAGGTATTGTGGTTGATGAAAAGAATAGAGACAAAAGAACAGATTTTGAATTCAAAACTTTACAAAAGCATTTTGATTATATGCCTATTAGTAAGATGTATAACGAAGCCTTATTAAGTAAAATATGACAAAAACTAATTGTCAAAAAATAATAGCAAAGTTGGATAATTTAAGGAAGAATTCCAAAAAATTAAAACAATTAAAGGATAAAGTAAAAAGTTTTGATGAGTATTCTTCTAGTATTGAAATTTTAGGTAGCACAGAAAGATATCTTCAGTTGGGCCTTCAAAGCATTATAGATGCTATACATTTAGTTATTATCGATATGGATATGAGCAAACCAGAAGATAGCCATGAAGCAGTGTCAGTATTGTTCAATAAAAACATAGTGTCGGAAGATTTAGCTAATAAATTAACAAAAATGGTTGGATTAAGGAACGTTTTGGTACATGAATATGAACAAATAGATAATCATAAAGTTTATGATGTTCTTGCTAATCATCTAGGCGATTTGGATGATTTTGAAAATACTATAAGGAAATATATAAGTAAATGAAAATAGAGCATTATCCTGAAGAAAAACTAAAAAAGGAAGTGAGGGATGTAGTGGGGAAGTATTTAGATTTAAACAAATACAAGGTATTCTTTTTTGGTTCAAGGGTAAGAGGAGATAATTTTGAAGTTTCAGATATTGATATAGGGATAGATGGGGGAGATATTTCTCCAGAAATTAAAATGGATATAGTGGAAGATATAGATAGTCTTCCTACATTATATACCTTTGATATTGTTGATTTTAATAAGGTTTCAGAAGATTTTAAAAAAGAAGCATTAAAAAATATTGAATATGTTTAATAATCTTTTAAAATTTGAAGATGCAATAGTAAATCTAGAAGAAGTGTTGAAAATTGAAAAGAGCGAAATTGTAAGGGATTCAGCCATTAAAAGATTTGAAATTTGTTTTGATTTGGCTTGGAAATCTATAAAGATATATGCCAAGGGGCAAGGCTCAGAATGTTTTTCTCCAAGAGGATGCTTTAAAACAGCAGTTCAACTAAAATTGATTGATAATGATAGCTCATGGGTTAGAATGATTGAAGATAGAAATGTTTCAGCTCATGTTTATAGTGAGAAAATGGCAGATGAAGTTTATTCAAGACTTAACGAATATCTAATTCTTTTTAAAAATTTAAAAGAAAAACTATAAAAATATGTTAATTCCAACAGTAATAGAAAAAACACAAGCAGGGGAGAGAGCCTATGATATCTATTCAAGACTTTTGAAAGATAGAATTATTTTCATGGCTGGCATTATAGACGACAATGTGGCTAATTCAATTGTAGCTCAGCTTTTGTTTTTAGCATCAAAGGATCCTAAGAAGGATATACAACTATATATAAATAGTCCTGGAGGTTCAGTTACAGCTGGTTTGGCAATATATGATACCATGCAATTTATCAAGCCAGATGTATCAACAGTATCAATAGGTATGTCTGCTTCAATGGGAGCAATGATTCTTGCAGCTGGAGCTAAAGGAAAAAGATATGCTTTGCCTAATTCTGAAATCCTTTTGCATCAAGTTTTAGGAGGAGCAAGGGGACAGGCAACAGAAATTGAGATTGCTGCTAGGCAAATCATCAAAATTAAAGAAAGAATGAATAAAATTTTAGCAAAACATACTGGGCAACCATTTAGTCAGATTGCTAAAGATACTGATCGTGACTTTTATCTGACTGCTGAGGAAGCAAAAGAATACGGAGTCATCGATGAGGTTATCATTCCTAAGAAGTAATTTGTTTGCGCGATTCTTGCGCGATTCTTGCGCGATTCTTTAGATTGATATATAATTATAATATATGTTCAATCCAAAATACAAGCTAACAAATTCAATAGTTAAGAAATTAACCTCTATCGCTGAGGCGAAGATTGTTATTGAAAAGTCTAAAATACTACCCAAGCAAGAGCTTAAATTAAGAAGGCAAGCTATCGTTAGAATGACTCATAGCTCAACGGCCATAGAAGGGAACATGCTATTAAAAGAACAAATAGCTGATCTTTATGCTGATAAAAAAATAGATGCCCCAGAAAGAGATATTTATGAAGCAAAGAATTATTTGAATGCTTTAAAATACATCAACGAGATTGTTAAAAAGAAAGAATTAATATCGGAAAAGGTTCTTTTAAAGTTGCATAAGCTTGTTACTGATAAGACTTTACCTAAGGAGCAGTCTGGATATTATAGAAAAGCTCCAGTGTGTGTGGTTAAGAAGAGTTTTGGGATAGTTATTGATGTTGTGTATAGAGCGCCTGATTTTAAAGATGTTCCGCGATTGTCCAGTGATTTAATAAAATGGATAAATGAGAGCGAAAAGGAAGAAGTGAGCCCTGTCATTGTAGCTGGAATTGTTCACCAAGAGATTGCTGCTATTCATCCATTTATTGATGGCAATGGAAGAACCGCTCGTGCTATGGCAACCTTAATCCTTTATCAAAGAGGATATGATTTTAGAAAACTATTTGCCCTAGAAGATTATTATAATAATGATCGTCCTCAGTATTATAATGCGATAAATATGGGTAAGAGCTATAAAGAGAAGAAAGAAGATATTACTTCATGGATAGAATATTTTGTTAATGGATTTAAAGAAGAAATTGAGGGAGTAAAGTCTGAAGTTGTTGGATTATCATTAAAAAAGGTTGATAAAAATATAGGATCTCAAATATTTTTAGACAAAAACCAGTTAAAGATCATTGATTTTATTGATCAATTAGGGAAAATAACAACAGCAGATGTTATGGATATATTAAACTGTCCTAAAAGAACAGCTCAGTTGTGTTTACAAAAATTAAAAAAGATAAGAATGATAAAGCAGGTTGGGAAGGGTAGGGCTAGCGCATATATTCTAGAGAAATAGAACATTTTAGTGTTTTTTATATGATTCAATGTGAAGATTTAGTTTGGAACCTACTCGTGAGTATACTTATCTAAAGTAGGCAATAGTTGTTTCTTATTATAGTATTTCTACAAAAAGTGTAATATAAGTATTCTTATTGCACTTTTATGCATTATCTTGCAATAAGGAAGTCCTGTTAATTTTTAGCATTTTTATTAGAAGGTTTTTCGGCTAATGAAATAAGCAATATCGGCGTGAATCTTTATATTGACAATTGTATGTTCATAGCATACAATTGTATGTATACAGCATACAATTATGATTTTTAATCTTACTAAAAACCAAACACTTGTTTTAGAAATAATGTTTAATTATCCTGATAAGGATTTTTATTTCCGTGAAATAGCTAAAATGCTCGGCAAAGAACCGGGCGTTTTCCAAAAAGATATAAAAAAACTTGTTGAAGATGGAATCATAGAAACATACGAAAAAGGAAATCGTCGATTTTTCAAATTAAACAATAAGCATCCTTTATATAAAGAAATAAAAATCATATTTTTTAAAACTACTGGCATTGAAGGAAAATTAAAAAACGATATTAAAAAAATAAAAGGAATAAAAAAGTCTTTCATTTATGGCTCTTTTGCCCAAGGAAAAGAAAAACCTACAAGCGATGTTGATGTTTTTGTTGTCGGCACAATCGATGAAAATGATTTGATTGACAAACTTTCTTTTTTAGAAGACAAATTTGGCAGAGAGTTTAATTACACATTAATGGACGAAAAAGAATTCAAAGAAAAGAGTAAAAAAGATTCTTTTGTTAAAAATGTTTTAAGCCAAAAAGTAATAGAATTAATATGAAAAACTTTATCAATGAATATAAAAATAAAGGATTAATAAAGGAAGAGAACATTGACATTAATCAAGTAGTTAAACATTTAGAAAGAGCGAAAAAAGATTTGCGAGCCGCTGATGCTAATTTAAAAATAGATATTGAAATTTCGTACGATTGTGCATATAAAGCGATGCTAAGATCAGGAAGAGCGTTAATGTTTTCTTTTAAATATCGCCCTATTGATGGAGAACAACATAAAACGGTTGTCGTTTTTTCAGAATATGTTTTAGGGCCAGAATACTTAAAAATGGTAAAACATTTTGATAGAATGAGAAAGAAGAGAAACCGCTTTACCTATGACGAGCCAGAATTATTAGTATCCGAAACTGAAACAAAGCAAGCAATTGAGAATGCTAAAAACTTCTTTGAAGAAGTATGTAAATTTATTCAAAATAAAAATCCTCAGAAAAAACTTATATGATTTACTTTGAATTACGAAATTTCTTTATGTATTATTTGGTAAAAGAGGGAAGTCCTGTTAATTTTTAGCAATGAATTTTTATTAGAATGTTTCTTAACTAACGCAATAAGCAATATCGGCGTGAATTCAATTTTGACAAGCATTTTGAGTAATAATATTAAAACATGAAAAAGCAAGTTTTTCATTATAATATTATTTTAAGACCTGAACCAGAAGGTGGTTTTACTGTTGTTGTTCCAGCTCTTCCTGGATGTATAACTTATGGAAAGAATTTAGAAGAAGCAAAAAAAATGGCTTACGATGCAGTAGATGCTTATTTATCAAGTGCAAAAAAGCACGGAGAAATTGTTTTTAGTGACAAAGATAGCTTATTCGCCACATTAGAGATTGTCCATGCCTAAAACCCCCTCGTTTTACCTCAAGAGAATTAATAAGCCTAGATAGTTGAAAGGAAAAAATAAAACGCCACGAAGCGTGACGTCTTAGAATGTTTAATTACATTATGTCTAAGATAAATAATTTGTCAAATCTTTGTAAACCTATATATTGTAAGCCTCTACAACCTATAAATTCTTGACAAAGTTTTTTTTAATGAGATAATAGAATCAAAGAATTTTATTCTAATATATTTTAATTAAAATGTCCCAACAAATTAAAAATAAAGAGCTTGTCGTTGTATCGTTAGCTTTATTTTTAGCAGCAGGGGCATTTTTATTTTGGAATCATTTTTTAAATCAAGAAGATGTTTTTGCCGCCTATACATCAACACCATCTGCCAGCACCAATTTAACTTGTTTTGTGACTGACGGAGCTTGCAGCGGAACAGTTATCTTCAGAATGTCTGATTATTTAGGAGAGCATTCAGAATTATCTACTCAGTCTAATTTTTCATACAAAGTTTGCTGTACAGGAACAGGAATCTCAAATTCTTGCTCTGGAAGCTATGACACTGTTTTGAAATTATCTGGAGTTACCAATGCTCATGCCGAAAAGAATACTCTATCAAATTATTCCAGCGATGCTTGCTTGTCTTCATCTACTATGGGGGTGACTTGTAATTATTCTACTACCTGCGGAACCGAATATGCTTGTTTAGCTTCCATCTCTTCAGATACGAATGCTCATGTTGGAGAATGTTCTACATATGCAACTAAAGTCTGTTGCAAGGTGGGCAATTATACATCAACACCATCTGCCAGCACCAATTTAACTTGTTCTGTGACTGATGGAGATTGCGATGGAACAGTTATTTTTAGAATGCATGATTATTTAGGCAACCACGCCCAACTATATTCAGAAACTGATTATCCATACAAGGTTTGCTGCACAGGAACAGGAATCTCAAATTCTTGCTCTGGGAATTATGATACAGTCTTGAAGTTATCTTCAGATACGAATGCTCATGCCGAAGAAAACACTCTATCAAATTATTCCAGCAATGTTTGCTTGTCTTCATCTACTCCAGGAGCAGTTGCCTGTAGCTATTCTACTTCTTGTGCTTTATTAGGAGCTGATTACGTTTGTTTGGCCTCTATCTCTTCAGATACGAATGCTCATGTTGGAGAATGTTCTACATATGCAACTAAAGTCTGTTGTGAGGTTCCGTCGGTTATAGTTGATGCTTGTACATCAAAAGTTGTTTCAGACAATCTTATTTCTTTAAAAGATACAAATATTCAACTATGCTCTGGAGCAGATATCGCTGATGCTGATGATCCTTGTTATTCTGTTTGTTGGAAGGGGACAGGAACTCCTGTTGTAACTAGCTCTAACTGGAAATGCGGTGTTTGCCATGACATTAATAATGCTCCAGTTTCTTGTTCTACATTAGGAAGCACTACCTTTGATTGGGTAATGCCAACTGGATACGCAACTCCTGCTAATTATACTTTGATATCGGGGACTCTTGCTAGCGCCAATCCGATTGTAAGATTTGTAGCAACAGACAGCAACAGACAACTTACATTAAACATCAATAATTATGGTATGACCTGTGCTGGCCAAAATTCATTAGTACCTTCGTTGCCAATTTGGAAAGAAGTGTCGCCATTTTAAGATAAATAATTAAACAATAATTAAACAATAATAAAATAAATAATTAAATAAATAATAATAAAAAAATATGAAAAAACAACATCTATTCATCACATCAGCATTAATCTTTTTCGGATTGATGTTTGGAATATATCAATACTTCCAGGCTTTTAAGGTTGATAATGTTTCAGCTGTTACAGTAGCAGTCCCTAGTCCAGGACATTCTTGGGCTGAAATGGAGTGCAGTGCTGATA
>JAQTRG010000083.1:1223-2557 GCA_028711945.1 Minisyncoccota bacterium | reverse complement strand
AAGGAGCTTGATGCTGAATTAGCTAGAAGAAGAGTTGCAATATCGGGAATATTTCAATTGATAAAGAGTGTTTTATTTAAAGATACAAAGAAGATATCTGCAGAATATTTTTATTATCCAGAAAAAGGTATGATTCAATTATTTGACTTATTGAAAAAGAAAATTTCTGACAATGGCGGGAGAATATTGTTAAATCAAGATATAAAAGAAATAAATGTAAAGAATAATCAAATAGAACATATTATTTTTGGAAAAAGTAAAATAGTAAGGCCAGACTATATGATATCTACAATTCCGTTAGATTCTTTTTCCAAGATGTTAAATCCTAAAATTGATTTGGATCAAAAAATAAGTTATCAGCGTTTAAATATAATTTACTTTGTCTTGAATAAACCAAAGGCATTAAATGACTGCTGGATATTCTTTCCAGAAAATAAATTGATTTTTCAAAGAGTAAGCGAACAAAAGGCATTTTCACCAAATACTTGTCCAAAAGACAAGACGGTTATTATGGTTGAAACTACCAAAGATATAAATGAAGAAACTATGAATAGGATTATAGAACAACTTGAAAAAGTTAATATCTTAAAAAAAGAAGAAATTGAAGAACATTTTGTAAAATCAATAGAGAAAGCATATCCAATCTATAAAAAAGGTTTTTTGGAGCAATTGAATAAACTGATTAATAATGTCGAATCTATTGATAATTTCTATTTACTTGGAAGACAGAGTCTTTTCAATTATAATAACATGGATCAGTGCTGGGATATGGCTTTAAAGATAAAAGAGCAGATTGAAAGCAATAAAACAAGAAAAGATTGGCAAAAAACAAAGAAATATTTCGATAATTACAGGATTGTTGATTAAACACTTTTAAAAACAATATATTCTTTCTAAGAATATGGAAAAATATAATGAAGAGGAGAAACTTAATAGTTCATTAAGACTTCTTGCAAAAACTTCGGCAGTTGTACTTATGGGAGTAATCGTATCTAAAATTATAGGTTATGTTTATAGAATAATTATTGCGAGATATTATGGGCCAGAAGTGTATGGTCTATTCTCTCTAGCTTTAATGATTAGTGGGTGGTTTATTGCCGTTGCTTCATTGGGGACTACTGAAGGTCTTCTAAGATATGCATCTATTTATAGAGGAAAGAAGGAGTATGAAAAATTAAAATATTTGTTTAAATTTAGTCTTTTTATATCTGCTATTATCAGTGTTGTATCGGGTATTCTTTTGTTTTTTATGGCAGATTATATTGCATTAAATATATTTCATAATATTGAATTATCTATATATCTAAAAATATTCAGTATAGTTGTTCCGCTTA
>JAQTRG010000083.1:0-1213 GCA_028711945.1 Minisyncoccota bacterium | reverse complement strand
ATTGAGAGCTTTTGAGGAAATATCTTGGTATTCTTTTATATTTAATATAAGTCAGAATGTAATAAAAATTTTGGCATTAATATTATTTGTTATACTGGGTGTGGGAAGTAATTCTTCCTCATTATCTTATGTTGCAGGCATATTCGGAATGATTTTGCTGGCTTTTGTTGTATCTAAGTATAAACTACCATTATTATTTGGCAAATTTAAGCTGGAAGATAGTGAAAAATCAAATATTCGCAAAGAGATATTGTCATACTCCTGGCCATTATTGTTTTCAGGAATTATATCCACATTATTTTATTGGATAGACTCATTTTCAATAGGATATTATAAGGGGGCTATTGAAGTAGGACTTTATAATGCGGCAGTTCCGATAGCGATTTTAATGGGTGTTGTACCTGAGCTTTTTGCACAGTTATTTTTCCCCATGATTAATAAAGAATATTCTAAAAAGAATATTGAACTTATAGAAGAATTGAGTAAACAAGTAGGTAAATGGATTCTTTTAATTAATTTGCCAATTTTTGCAATATTCATTATATTTCCCGGGGCGGTATTGAATATAGTTTTTGGCCCACAGTATTTGGCTGCAGAAAGTGCACTTAGAATACTTTCAATAGGGACATTAATGTCTTCCATCGTAATTATTTCGAATTATTTAATCACAATGATTGGAAAAACAAGATTAGTGCTTATGAATATTGTAATCGCTTCTGTTGTAAATATTGTATTAAACTCGATATTGGTGCCCATGCAAAAAATTTGGTTCATAGATAATAGCTCAGGACTTAATGGCGCCGCAATTGCAACATTAATCTCTGTGATAATCTTAAATGTCTTATTTTTAATAGAAACTTATAAGTATCTCTCGGTAATTCCTTTCAGAAGAAAGATGCTCACTCTTTTCATTATAACTGCGTTACCTGCTGCCCTTTTATTCTATCTTAGAACCATATTTGTCTCAAATAGCCTTGCTACATTGATAACTCTAAGCGCGATGTTTGGTCTTGTTTATATTGGGCTTGTTTTTGCAACAGGGGCACTAGACAAAAATGATTGGATGATTTTAAACAGCATCTTAAAAAAGATAGGATTTAGACGATTATAAATAAATTTAAAAGACAAAACATTATCTAATGCCTGATGAAAAACAAAAATAAGACAATAGTTTTGTATCCGATGTATGAAAAAGTGCATAGCCTCTATAATC
>JAQTRG010000082.1 GCA_028711945.1 Minisyncoccota bacterium | reverse complement strand
TGAACTGGTCGATTTAGATAAGTTTAGAGAAATCCAAAACACTCTTCTTAATGAAGGTTTATTTGAAACAGCATGCAAGAACTTTAGAAATTTAACTGATGAGATTGATTTGATTCCTAATAAGTTAAATAACAATATAGAAAAAATATTATTGGGGATTGAACAGCTTCATTTGATTATTGAAAAAAATCTAATGGAGAAAAACAAGGTAAAAGAAAAACCTAAAGAAGTGATTCAAGAAAATAAACCTGAGGAAGCAATGCCTGAAACAAAGCCTTCTGAAACTAAAGAGCCCATTCTTGAAGAGGAAATTCCTGAAACCGAAGAAGAATTAACCCAAACAGAAAAAGAAGCAGAGAACGATGCTCTTTACGAAGAATCAGAAGAAGATGAGATTTGAAAGAATAGAAACAACTGCAAGTGTAAGGATGCCAATTAAGAGCTTGGATAGTGGGAAGTATGTAGGGATTGCCTTTCTAAATTTGTTAAGTTATTGGAAGAAAGGCAATCGTGCTCCCTCTAAGAAGCAACTGCAGATAAAAGTCCGAATAGGTAATGAGTATTATGCCATGTTGCCTGGCTTTTACGATTTTATTAGAGTTATGAGCAGGCAATCAACAAAAGCAAAGCTGAACAATCGCTCAAATCAGAAACTAACGATCCATGATGAAAAAACGTGGAATTATTGGTTAAAATTAAAGCAAAAACAGGAAGAATTATTGAAGAAAAAATAAAAAATAGTTTACATTTCAGGTGTATTACTATTATTATATCTTCAATAATAATATGATCATCCACTCCGCCAAAAAACCCAAGAAAAAAGCAAATGAAACTACTAAAAAGCAAAAAAAGAGTAAACTACTGGCTTAGAAAGAACCAGATACCCTTAGGTCTAACCAAAAATAAAGAAATCATATGGAAAAGGTTCACATTCAAGTCAGATTCGCTCATATTTTCTGCAAGACCTGGCATAGGTAAGTCTGTAATGCTAAAATCCTTTTACTTTTGGCTTTTTCAAAACCAAAGACCCCTGATTGTGTTTGATCCTGAAGGATTAGACCACCGTTTAAGCTATTTCCCTAACTCACATGCCCTTAAACTGCCCCCAGAAACTAAACCTTGGGGCATAAAAAGTCTTGATAGCGGACAAAGGGCTTATTATTTTACAATTTCAAAGAACCCGATGCCTCATGAAAGAAAGTTTATCCCTGCTTTAAGCACATTTGGAATAAAAGAGCTTAGAAGTTTAGGTTTTAGCCCTGGAGCCATAAGAAAGTTCCTTAACCTTCTAGAAGAATATGGTCCGTTTAAAGACTTTGACACATTAATGGATTTTATACATAAGTTTCCAATCAGAGAGGATATAGCAGAAAGATATCAAAGAAATATGCCTTTTCTTTTGCATGACAAACAATATCTGCCCAATGATGTTATTTTATCTTCAACAAAAAACAATCTTGTTCAACATCTTTACAGCATAATGCAGGAAGGTATTTTTTCTCTAAATCCTGAAGACAATGTTTCTTTTATTGACTTGATAAAGAAGGGTCATTCAGTTTTCTTATCTTTTGATGGGCATTATGATGTTTGTAGGGCGATGGTTGGCAAGCTTGCAGGAGAAGTTATCGGTTATCTAAAATATTTAGAAGATATTGGAGAAAGAGATACATTCGGGCAACCTTGGTTTATTTTTGAAGAGATGGACGGCATTATTCCAAGAAATCCCGAGCCTTATGAAGAGCCAATTGTTGAAACTCTGGCTCAATTGATATTAAGATTTAGAAAATTATCCGTAGGAATGGCTGGAGCCTGCCCGTCTTTAACAAGTTTGAATAAAAAAGTCGCACAGGGCTTTCATGAATATATTTTTGGAAGGTTTGCTGGCACAGAACTAACCGAAATAGCATCGATAACCCAAGAAAACTCAATTATCTCCTTAGTAAACAATCTTTATTGGAATAGGCACGTTAATGGCGGGGCGGGTGAAAGAGAGGTGTTGTATGTTACAGAATTAAAGCAGAAATACAAGATTGATCCTTTTGAATGCCCTTGTGAAATTCATAGGGAGCCAACTAAGGTAAAAAAACATGAAAGTAGCGATATATTGTAGAACTTCAAAGATAGATCAGAACCCTGAGAACCAAAAGATAGAGTTGGAAAAGTATGCGAAAGCTATGGGCTATGATTATAAAATATTTGAAGAACAAGAATCAACAAGGAAAACTCGCCCCGTAAAAAATGATATATTTCAGGATGCACTAAGAAAGAAATGGGACTTAATTTTAGTTTGGAAACTTGACAGATGGGCAAGAAGCATGCAGGAGCTCATTAATGATTTGGAACTTCTTAGGCAAAGTAATGTTCAATTCAAAACCCTAAAAGAAAACATTGTCTTGGATGATAACCCCACAAATAAGCTAATGATTAATATTCTCTCGGCATTCGCCCAATTTGAGCGAGATATTATACGGGAAAGAACGATTGCGGGCTTAGAAAGGGCAAGACAGCAAGGCAAAAAGCTCGGCAGACCCAAAGGAGTTAAGAAAATATGATACTCGATAAC
>JAQTRG010000015.1 GCA_028711945.1 Minisyncoccota bacterium | reverse complement strand
TTTCTGACGGTGTGTATAGAGCTGGCCTGCTGGACCGATCTTTGGGCGTAACGATTGAAACGTTTGGCCCGAAGTTACTGCAACGAAGTAGGGCTAACCCTGACCTAATTCCTTCATCAACAAAATACGATCCCTTTATCGTTACTCCTCCTTTTTTGAGAAGACTTGGCTCTCTTACAAAAAGAGACAATGTTTCTTCTAAATTCAAAGGAGAAAAACCAACGGAATTTCCTTTTTGAGGGAGGAATAATACATAAGGAACGCTGGGAACATTTTCTGTATTTGAGACCTTTTTAAGATCTAAATTTATAGATCCCTTAAGACCCCCGTATTTCATCATTGATAATTTTTCTTCAATGGATAAATATTTATCGGGCATAACAAGGACAAACGGAGAAACAGGACTAACCTTATGTTTATTAATCAGAGCAATAGTCTTACCGATTATATCACTTTTCATTGGCAATTTTCCCATTGCCACACTAGAGACTCCTGCCTCTTTAAGTAATTTAATTGAATCGTTATAATACGCAATAAGCCTTTGTGCACTAGACATTCATAACTCTCCATATGTTATTTACAATGATCTTTATTTCCTCTTAATGAGGATTGACTTAAATATATCAACAATTAAATCTAATTGTCAATAAAAAAAGAACACCCATGTGGTGTTTTTTAAATAGTAGACAAATTCTTTTCTGGCACAACAATTATACTTATAAGTTTAGCTTTAGCCCAACTTTTTACTTCTTCTTTTATATTCTGAAGATAAAAAGCTCCAAGACCAATCAAGCATTCCTTGTTTCCCCATCCTCCAGTGACAACCTTCTTGTCGCAAAGACTTTGAAATTCACAAGGACCCATAGAATATGTTGATACTGAATTAAAAATATCTTTCTTTTTCCAATCATCTTTTTTGATGACAATCACGCAAGATTCTATATTATTTCTAGAAACAATATAACATTCTTGTTGTAAAAAAATATTGATATCGATTCCCCAGGATTTATTCAAATATTCTTGTATCTTATATGACACAAATTTTTCTTCTTCGATTATTGTCTTAGGGATGGTCACCTTGCCATCCTGTATTTCTACAAGAAATTCTCCTTTTTCATTAATCAAAGCAATGTAAACTTCTTTCATACATACCACTACCTTGTAAAGGTTTCTAAACAGATATTATGAGAA
Source organism: Minisyncoccota bacterium (assembly GCA_028711945.1). Taxonomy (GTDB): domain Bacteria; phylum Patescibacteriota; class Minisyncoccia; order Minisyncoccales; family Minisyncoccaceae; genus JAQTRG01. The sequence goes on along the minus strand of JAQTRG010000015.1, from coordinate 8,827 downwards.
GAACGATACTTTGTCAAATAAAATAATATAAAAAAAGAAAACACTCTTTTAAAAATACGAGTGTTATTTATATTTTTTCTGCAATTCTTCTCCCGCAACTTTACGATGATAGTTGTTGGGACAATCTCGGCTTGCAAAAATTCTTAAAATGAGAGTCTCCTGAGCCCTATTTATGCTGCCATTTTTAACTAATTCAAAAAAATCATGGACATCAGCAAATAAAGCTTTTGCATTGGTTGCCCACTTGTTCTGGACCACACCAAGGATAACAGCTGAATGTTCTTCTTTGAAATTGTTTGCATAAACAGTATATGTTGCTCCCAATGGTTGAGTTTTTTCTTTAATTGAAAGAATTCCTAATCCATTGATGATAGAAACAACCCCTGTTTCAATCTCAAGTTTCCGAGCAAGAAAATCAGGTATCCATCTTTCATCAATAAATTGGCACACATCTGCTAGATATACTGCACCGCCAGATAATCTTATATCATTACCATTGGTGACCAGAAGAATATCTCCATCTTCATCAAAAGACGCTCCATAAAGATGTTTAATTACTCTTAATTTTTTAGCCGTTTCCGCCTCCATATTATCACCCTTATGTACTATAACTAGCTGATGCTAGATTGTTTTGAGGATAAAATAGAAAATAAGATTTGTCAAACAAAAACCAGAGCTTTCGCTCTGGCTTTGAATATTAACGTTTTGACCATTGTGGAGCTCTTCTTGCTCTCTTTAATCCAAACTTCTTTCTTTCTTTCATTCTTGGATCCCTAGTCAAGAATCCAGCCTTTCTTAATCTCTTTCTGTAATCAGGATTAAAAATTGTTAAAGCTCTAGCTATTCCATGTCTTATAGCCTCAGCCTGAGCCCTAATTCCACCTCCCTTAACGACTGCAACCACTCTAAATCTATCTAAGGACTTCATTGTGTCCAAAGACTCTAAGGCTGCCTTTACCAAGCTATCTGTCCCAAAATATTCTTTAGCAGGCATATTGTTTACCACAAATACTTTGTCTCCCTTAGTATACATCCTAACTCTGGCTGTAGCAGTTTTTCTTCTTCCTGTTGCTTCAAAATATCTATCGCTATCATTATTCTTAAAATCGTCTTCATTTAAAACAAAATCGTCTTCGTCAACACTTTGGATTAAACCAAAATCAACAAGATCAATCTTTTCTATTGGTTTTAATTCTTTAACTTCTTCCTTAACTTCAATTTCTTCTTTTTTTACAGCAGGCTTTTTCTTTGTTTCTTTTTTTACCACTGCTTTTTTAGTTGTTTTTTCTTTGGTAACCATATTATTTCTCAAACCTTAATCTTTTCATATGTCTGTCTCTTAGTCTATTTTTTGGCAACATTCCAGAAACAGCTCTTCTCAAAACTTCTCCTGGATCTTTTGCAAATATCTTCTTCATAGGAATAATCTTGTCATTCCCTAAATATCCAGTGTGTTTAAAATATCCTTCGTTTTCTAATTTCTTTCCAGTAATCTTAATCTTGTCAGCATTAGAAACCAATACCATATTGTTTGGTTCTTTGTTCGGAGCAAAATCAGGCTTAGTTTTTCCTCTTAATATCAAAGCAATCTGCGAAGCCAAACGTCCCAAGACTTTGTCTGTTGCGTCAATCTTGATAACTTCCCTTTTAATTGTTGCTACTGCTTTTTTTACCATATAATTATACTAATTCAATAATCGCCATATTAGAGCTGTCTGACTTTCTAATGCCAGCCTTAACAATTCTAGAATAGCCTCCTTTTCTTTCTTTGTACTTAGGAGCAACTTCATCCATTAATTTTTTCACAACCTTTTCTGAGAAATATCCTAATAAAATCTTTCTAGAAGCTAAATCACCAATCTTGGCTCTGGTAATCTTTTTCTGCACAAAAGGAGAAAGCTCTTTAGCTTTTGCTTCAGTTGTTTTTATCTTTCCCTTAAGAATCAAAGATGAAGCTAATGTTTTTAACAATGCTATTCTTTGTCCTCTTTCCCTATGAAACCTTCTTCCTTTCTGTAGTTTTTTCATAATTACTTAGTCTTTTTCTTTGTAGTCTTTTTTACTGCTTTCTTTGGTTCTGCTGCTTCTTCTAATTTTTCTACTTCAACTTTTGCCTTAACTTCTCCTGATAAAAAATTAAAGTGAGACAAAAGAATATCTAGTGCTTCATCCAAAGCTACTTCTGGAGCAACTGTTCCATCTGTTTCTATCTCTAAAGAAATCTTGTCAAAATCTGTTCTATCTCCAACTCTCATATTTTCAACAACATAGTTTACTTTTCTGATAGGAGTAAAAGCTGCGTCTAATCCAATAACTCCAACGCTCTTTTTGTTGTCATCCTTTTCTTCGAAAACATATCCAATGCCTTTTTCAATCTTTAACTCAATTTCCAACTCTGTATTTTTATCAGTTATTGTCGCAATGTGCAAGTCCTTGCTAGCCAATTTTAAATTCTGAGAATATTCAAAATCTTTTCCTGTCACATCTTTCTCTCCTTTTATTCTAAGCGTTGCTATTTCTGGCTCATCAGAAAACATTTTAAATCTCAATTGTTTAATATTCATTAAAATATGCAAAACATCTTCTTTGATGCCATCCATAGTTGAAAACTCATGAGGAGCATTCTTAATCTTAACCTCTGTAACAGCTGCTCCCGTTAGAGATGACAAAAGAACCCTTCTAATGGCATTGCCGATAGTAATTCCATACCCAGGGTAAAGAGACTCTATCTCAAAAATAGCGCAGTTATCGCTTATTTTCTTTGTTTTAATAGCAGTTGGCAATGATATCATAATTTTATTATTATTTTTATCTTGAATAGTGTTCAAAAATAGATGAAACCTCAGATGGAAGTTGAATATCTTCCATAGCTGGCAATCTTATTATTTTACCTTCAATTGAATTCTCATCAAAAGATAACCACTTTGGCAAACTGTATTTCTTCATAGTAGCTGATATGTCTTTCAAATTTTCTTTGCCCTTTGATCCTGTTCTGATTGAAATAACATCACCAACTTTAGTTCTGTATGAAGGAATATCTACTTTCTTCCCATTAACTAAAAAGTGTCCATGAGTTACCAAGAGCCTTGCTTGGCCTCTTGACTTAGCCCAGCCCATTCTAAAAACTATATTATCTAATCTACTTTCAAGCTTTCCGATAAGAGAAGAAACAACATCTAGTCCCTTGGTTCTGTTTTCCATAACTTCAAGTACATAGTGCTTGAATTGAGATTCAGAAACATTATACCATTTCTTTACCTTTTGTTTTTCTCTCATCTCACGACCAAATTCAGTCAAAGCTCCCCTTCTTTTTTTTGCTTTTTGTCCGGGAGCAAATGGCCTCTTTATCATGGCACATTTAGCAGTCATACACTTTTCTCCTTTTAAGAAAAGCTTTTCTCCTAATCTTCTACAAATTTTGCACTTTGCGTGTATCATATTTTAATTCTTTATAACCTTCTTGGCTTCTTTGGCTTACAACCATTATGAGGGATTGGGGTAACATCTTTAATTGCTGTTATCTCAAATCCTTGGCTAGCAATTGATCTTAATGCTGATTCTCTTCCTGAACCAATTCCCTTTACAACAACTTGAACTTTTTTAATTCCCATCTTTTCAGCAATCTGTCCAACTGTTTCTGAAACTTTTGATGCAGCAAAAGGAGTTGATTTCTTTGTTCCCTTAAATCCAATCTTTCCTGCTGATTTTGAAGCAAGAACATTGCCCATAGGATCAGTTAATGTCAAAATTGTATTGTTGTATGAACTGAAGATATAAAATTTACCTTCTCTTCCAGTCGAAGTTTTTAAAACTTTTTGTTCTTTGCTTAAGGTCTTCTCTAATTGCTCACCCTCTTTGACCATTTCTTCTTCAGTTTTTTGTATTACGTGTTTTTTCCCCATATTATTTTCTATTTAGGTCCAGGTGCAGCTTTTCTTCCTGATCCAACTGTCTTTCTTACATTACCCCTCACCGTCCTGCTGTTGATTCTTGTGGTCTGTCCTCTTACTGGCAAACCTTTGGCATGCCTATGACCCCTGTGACAACCAATATCTTTCAACCTTTTGATATTCATCATCACCTCCCTTTTCAAATCTCCTTCTACTTTGTAATTCTTTTCAACGTATTGCTTAATCTTGTTCAATTCATCAAGTGAAAGCTCTTTTGATTTCTTTTTCAAATCAATTCCACAATCATTCAAAATTTTCTTACTCAAAGTTGGTCCTATTCCATATACATAGGTCAATCCAACTTCTATTACTTTTTCGTCAGGAATGTTTATTCCTAAAATTCTTGCCATAATAATTTAATTAGCTTATGCGCCCTGTCTTTGTTTATGTTTAGGATTCTTTTTGCAAATAACGTAAACACGTCCTTTTCTACGAACGATTTTGCAGTCCTTACATATTGTTTTGACTGATGGCTTTACTTTCATGATTATTTTTTTCTAAATATTATTCTCCCTCTTCTCGCATCATAGGGAGTCATTTCAACAGTAACCTTGTCTCCAGGTAAAATTCTAATTTTATAAATTCTTAATTTACCGGCTAAGTGCGCCAATACTTCTGATTGGTCGTCATCTAGTTGTATCTTAAAAAAGCCGTCTGGCAAGCTTTCCAATACAACACCATCTTTTTTAATCTTATCGTCTTTTTTTACCATTTGAAAGATATTAAGACAATAGCAAAACTTTCGCTTTTGGTCAAGAGATTAAAGCCTTTTTGCACTATTGTCTACTTTTTACCATAAAGATTAATTGCTGCCAAGTCCAAAATTAATTTTAACATCAACTCTTTCCTCTGTTTTAGGAATTCTCCACTTCCAAAACGGAGAAATCTTAATCTCTGATTTCTCTATTTCTGGGATGTTAGACAATAGCAATAATGCATTGTTTTTGTCTTTACCCAAAAGAGAATCCATAATTATCGAATTCTCAGGCATTGAATAAGTCTTGCATTTAAAAACCACCTTCATTTCTATCTTTCCATCTTTGTTCAGTTTCTTTTCTGTTACATCAAACACAACACTTTCAGGAACAATTGTTTTTAATTCTGATAATTGTTTCTTTAAAATTTCTTGCCCTAGGCTAGCCATGTCTTCTTTTCTGAATACGGTTGCTTGAACAGATGTTTTGCCAGAAATTGTAAACTTATCTATCTCTTCTTTTTCTTTTGCGCTAGCAGAGATATTTTCCATTTTAGGATTGATATATTCTTCAAAATACATAAATTCTTTAGGAACGTTATTAATCAAAGCTTGCCTAGCTTCAGCAATATATTTATCTTCAAATGCCCCTTCATTAGAGTTTATATCCTCCCTAGTAACAATCTTTACGCTAGACTCCTCTCCACCTGATAAAGCAGTAACTGTTTCAGCCCAGATGTTTGAATAATATTCAGTTCCATTTAATCCAGGAACGGAAAATGTTGCTTTTGACAAATTGTATTTTTCTCCTGCTTCAGCAGCAGTAACATTTATTTCAACCGAACCACCAACAAAGCTTCCTCCCTGAACCTTTCCAGCAGGAACGGTAAAGTTAGCATCTGCACGATAAATCAATCCTGATTCAGATAAAAACCTAGTTCCCTTAATCAAGCTTATCGGCTTGGCTGGATTAATTTTATTATAAACCTTAATGGTTCCTGTAGATTTTTTAGCCTTGTCATCTGTTCCTGTCGCTTGATATTCTTCTGAAAAATCTTTTGAATCAGAAAATACTATTCCTGGAACAACATTCTTTTCATAATCAATAATAGACTCCATGCTATTAATAGTCACTGCAACTTCTTCAACAGAAAAATCTTCTGTTTTTGGAGATATTTGCACTTCTGCTTTTCCTTCAACAAAGAAATATATACCTAGTAAAAAAGCAAAAACTATACCTAAAAGCCACCATTTGCTAAAACTAAAAGTTTTCCTAGTTTTAATTGGATGAGAAACTTCTTCTGTTCCAACAGATTCTACATCTTCTTCTTTTCTTTCTACAACCTTTACTGGTATAATATCGTACATCTTCTTTGCCATATTAATTTTATTGATTAATTACTGCTTTAATTCTCCTAACTCCAGCACTGGAGCTTTCTTCTTTAATTATTTTAAAAGACATAAGCTCAGAAGTATTTTCAACATGAGGGCCAGCACAAATTTCTTTTGAAAACACTTCTTCTGAATCAGAATCAAACATTGTCCAAACATTTACCATGTCTGGATATTTTTCTTTAAAGAATGCTAATGCTCCCGATGCTAATGCTTTGTCTATTTCCATCTCTTCTTTTTTAACTAACAATCCTTGCTTTATCTTTTCATTAACCAAATCTTCTACTTCTTTAATCTGTTCAGGACTCATTTTTTCTGTATGAGAAAAATCGAATCTTAATCTTTCAGCATTAATATCGGAACCCATTTGTTTTACATGGCTACCCAATACTTTCCTTAAAGCAGAATGCAATAAATGAGTAGCTGTATGCAATTTAGCCCCTACTTCTCCTGAATCTTTGCCCACTCCTCCAAACTTTTTTTCAGCGCCAGCTCTTGATAAGTCTTGATGTTTTTCTAAAGCTTTATTAAAACCATTAACGTCAACATTAATTCCTTTTTCCTTTGCAATCTCTAAAGATAATTCTAATGGAAATCCATAACTTTGGTAAAGGTCAAAAACTTCTTCTCCGCTCCACTCCTTCTTATCAACCATTTTTTCTATTATACCTAATCCTGACTGAATTGTCTTCTCAAATTTTTCTTCTTCCCTTTTTATCGTTTCGATAATCTCTTCTTTTTGGGACATTACATTAGGATAAATATCTTTATATTTATCAATCATCATTAAAACAAATTCTATCCAAAATTTAGGTTTAAGATTAATAAGTTTACTATATCTAATCATTCTCCTTAATAATCTTCTTAAAACATATCCTTGGCCCAGATTAGAAGGCTCAACGCCGTCAGATATTAAAAACATTGAACTACGGATATGATCAGCAATAATTCTAAAAGTCTTCTTATTGTCATCATATCTAGTTTTTGAAACAATTTCTAGTTGAGAAATAAAATCAGCAAATATATCTGTTTCATATGAAGCACTCTTTCCTTGGAGCAAGGAAAGCAATCTTTCAAATCCAATTCCCGTATCAATATTGGTCTGATTTAATAATTCATATTCTCCTTTCTCATTCTTAAAGTATTGCATAAAGACTAAATTCCAAATCTCAACAACTCTCTTGCAATGATCGCAATTAGGCCCACAATCAGTTCTTCCGCATCCTAAATGTTCGCCTCTGTCATAATGTATCTCAGAACACGGACCACAAGGACCAGTATCAGAAACAGGTCCCCAAAAATTATCCCTTTTGCTGCACTCCATTATTCTCTCCATTGGTATCCCATATTTTTTCCATAATTCAATTGCTTCGCTGTCTCTAGGTATATTTCCGTCTCCCTTAAAAACAGTTACAAACAATCTTTCTTTTTCTAATCCCAAAGTGTCAACTAAAAACTCAAGAGCATATTTAATAGCTCCTTCTTTAAAATATCCATTCTCATCCTGTCCAATTGACCAATTGCCAAGCATTTCAAAAAATGTATGATGAGTATCATCTCCAATCTCTTCAATGTCTCCTGTTCTAAAACATTTCTGACACGATACTAAGTGCTTAGACCCAAAATCTTTTGCTGAATCTTTTCTTCCTGAGAGATAAAGGGAAAACTGTTGCATTCCAGCTGTGGTAAATAAAACTGAAGGATCTGTTGGCAACAACGAAGAAGAAGGGACAATCTTGTGCCCTCTCTCTTCAAAAAAATCTAAGAAAAGTTTCCTTAATTTATAAGACTCCATTACTATTAAATTACCAAATTGAGACCCTTTGGTCAAATAATTGACTTTATCAATTAAAGATAGTAAAAAGTAAACAGATATTTGGAGGTTCTTATGGGCTTGAAAACTCAAAAACTTATCTTTGCATCTACATCAATGATAATTCTTATATTTGTTGCCAGCGTCATCCCTATAACTGGAGATGCTGTCGTCAGCTTAACAGCAGTCATAGCCCTTTTCGCATTAGGGCCGATATAAAATAAAAACGCACCGAAGAATCGGTGCGCCTTTTTATTAAACAAATGTTATTCGTCAGACATTTTCTTCCTAGTATCTTCAATCATTCTTGCAGCAGCATCTTTGCCACCCAAGCCAAATGATAGACCCAAAGCAAGAGTCAATGTTCCAACAAAACCAATAATCAAAATCTCAACAATCTTTGGAGTAATTCCGATTTGAAGCAATACAGCTAAACCAGCAAAAATATAGATTGCCCATTTAACCATTGTTCCAAGGAAATTAACGAAACTAACTCCCATTTTCTTAGCACTAACTTTTACTAATTTCTCTAAAATGTCAGCGATAACAATAGCTACAACCAAAATAATAATAGCTACTACTAAGTTAGGCATCCAGGCAACGATTCCACCTAGAAGTCCTGCGAAAGCAGTCCATCCCATTATTTCTGTAGTAATCATTAAAAATACTACTACTAATATCCATTTGCAGATTGCACCAACAAAACTTGATGGCTCAACCTTAATGTCTGCGCCAGACAAAGCATCCTTCCATCCTGTCTTTTCAAAGATAGAATCGAACTGAAGCTTGCTTAATATGCCAGCAATTAATTTGCCAATCCAAATGGCAATAAACCAACCGACAATAAATATGATTATAGCGGCTAAAAGATTTGGAAGAAAGAGAAGTATCTCTTCCCAAGCTCCTTGCAAAGCCTGCGTAGTAATCAATGACCAGTCTTGTATCATATGTTTTTCCACTATCCTCAAGCCCTCCAAA
>JAQTRG010000014.1 GCA_028711945.1 Minisyncoccota bacterium | reverse complement strand
TTTTTAATCTGGCTTGACCAATATTCTTTCCAATAAAAAAATCCTCCAACCATAATTACTATTATTACAATTATGTATATTTTAAACCAATTTTCCTTTACAATATTTTTCATATTTTTACAAATTAAAACACCTCAAAATAGAGATGTTGTATTATTAACTATTAAACTGATATTATTTATCTTTCCCATGCAGGGGAGGAGGGATTCGAACTCTCAAGACCTCTTTTGGAGAGAGGCAGTTTACCGTTGAGCTTACTCCCCTAAGACAAAAGGGATATATTCCCTTTCTATCTCTTAACTTCTTTGTGTATTGTGTGCTTTCTGCAAAACTTACAAAACTTACTCATCTCTAATTTCTCTTCAACAGCTTTTGTTTTGTTGGTGAAGTATGAAGATTTCTTGCATACAGTACAAACTATTTTTGCTCTTTTTTTCTTTTTTGTTGCCATATATTTTAACTTAATTAATTCTCTGAGCCGATGGTGAGAATCGGACCCACGACCTTTCCCTTACCAAGGGAATGTTCTGCCACTGAACTACATCGGCGTATCCCCCATGGGCTCTCTGTGGGCGAAGAGGGATTTGCACCCCCGAAGGCCGAAGCCATCTGATTTACAGTCAGACCCATTTGACTACTTTGGTATTCGCCCAATGAAACAATAATAGCAAAATGTTGATTATTTTTCAATGACCTTCATCTTTTGATCTCTCCACTCTTGTATCTTTTTAAGATGACCCGACAAAAGGACGCTGGGAACTTTCCATTTCTTGCCTTTAGTTGGCTCAAAGACTTCTGGCCTTGTGTATTGTGGATACTCAATGAATCCTCCTTTTTTGGTCATTCTTTCTTTCAAAAAACATGGTTTTCCTAAAACATTAGGAATAATTCTTGAAATTGTTTCAATCACAATCATGGCTGGTAATTCTCCTCCCATTAGATCATATTCTCCGATTGATATCTCTTCATCAGCAATATGCGTTGCTACTCTTTCATCTACTCCTTCATATCTTCCACAAATGAAGATAAGGTTGTCATATTTGCTTAATTGAAATGCTTTTTTTTGATTAAAGGTCTTCCCTCTTGGAGTGAATAAGATTATTCTTGTTTTCTTCTTCTTTTTAGATATTTCTTTAATAGCTTTGAATATTGGTTCTATTTTCAAAACCATTCCTAATCCTCCGCCATATGGACTATCATCAACTGTTTTTCTTTCATTATTTGTCCATTTTCTCAAATCGTGAACATTAATCTTAAGAATGCCTTTGTCCGAGGCTTTTTTAATGAAAGATTCATTTAAATATGAATCAAAGATATTGGGAAAAATAGTTAAAATATCGAATTGCATTTTATAATTTCAGTATACATTATTAATGGAATAAACCAAGAGAGAAAACAAAAAGCCCCTTACGGGACTAATTGTATAAACGATTTCTTTTAAATTTTGAAATCTTCGAAGTCTTCTGTAACGCTTGAAGATTCCTGAGGAGCAGTAACAGGAGCGCTCTCTGCTGGTTTCTTTCTTGAGCCGCCTTCTGGTTCCTCAATCTTTAAGTTAACTCTAGCGTGATTCTTAAGGCCGATGATTCTTACCAGATTCCTAATGGCTCTAGCTGTTGATCCTTCTCTTCCGATAAGCTGACCCATGTCTTCTGGATTAACTTTTACTGACAATAGAACACCCATTTCATCTACTTTTCTGTCTACTCTTACTTCGCTTGGGTGGTCAACTAATGTCTTTACAATGAATTCTAAAAATTCAATATCTTTTGCTGGTTCTGCCATGCTAGTGAAATTAATTCTATATAGTTTCTCTTTTCGGGTAGTTCGACCTTTCTGCTTTATTCTTATTTACTCGCTACCCGTTCAATCAATTGTTTTATTCTGTCTTGGGAGCTTCTTCTACTACTGGTTCTGGGACAACCTCTTCTTTTTTAACTTCAGGAACTTTTGCTACTGGTGCAGGCTGAGCAGGAACTTTTTCTTCTTTCTTTTTCTTTTTAAATATTACTTTCTTTTTCTCTCCTTTGATAATGCTTTCATTGATTAGGATATTGTGAATAGTGTCAGATGGTTGGGCACCAACTTCTAGCCAGTGCTTTATCCTTTCGTTGTTAAAACTCTTTTCTTTTGTTAAGGGATTATAGAATCCTAATTGTTCGACAAATTTCCCTCCTTGTGGTGGATTTTTCTTGTCAGTCACTACAACCTTGTATGATGGCTGTTTCTTTTTTCCTGTTCTAAATAGTCTGATTACTAACATATTCTTTTAATAATTTATTACGGATATATCTTACACTAGATTAATATATATTTCAACCCTCTACCAATTTTTAATTTTTAAAGCATTGTCAGCAGCTTCAAGCTCTGCTTCGTGCTTTGATGACCCTTGTCCTCTGGCCACCATTTCCTTATCGATAAATACTCCCACAACAAAATGCTTTACATGATCAGGCCCCACTTCTTCTAAGACTTGATACGATGGCGTTACCCCTACATATTCTTGGGTCTTTTCTTGGAATAATGATTTAGGGTCTTTGAACAGCTTTTTCTCAACTATTTCTTCAAGGTTTTTTTCAATATGATTTTTAATGATAAAATGCTTGGTTACTTCGTATCCTTGGTCTAAATACAATGACCCTATAAATGCTTCAAATGTATCGCTTAGAATATATTTTCTTGCTTTTCCTTTTTCTTTTTCTTCTCCTTGAGACAATAAGAGAAATTCATTAAAGCCAACTCTGTCAGATGTTTCAGAAAGAATGTTTGCATTAACTAACGATGCTCTCCATCCAGTCATTTCTCCTTCTGGTTTGTCTGGATAATTATTGAACAGATATTCAGTAGTAATTAATTCTAATACAGCGTCACCTAAAAATTCTAGTCTTTCATTGTGAGTTAAATAGAAATTAGGATTTTCATTTAAATATGAACGATGACAAAATGCTTGAATCAAAAGATCTTTATTGTTAAATGATATGCCCAAGGAATGTTCTAATTTAGAAAAATCTTTCATGTTTCTAATCTTTTTCGTTTTCTTCTTCCTTTTTTTCTTGTTTTTCCTCAATTTCTCTGTACACTGTTCCCAAAACTCCGTTGATAAACTTTCTTGAGTTTTCTCCTCCAAAGTTTTTAGCTAATTCAATAGCTTCATTAATCGCTACCTTAGGAGGGACTTCGTCTTTGTTCTCGTATAATAATTCAAAAATACCAATTCTCAATATGTTCCTGTCTAAAATATTGATTTGAGCAATCGGCCACTCAGGAGCAGTTTTTTCAATAATCTTGTCTATTGTTTCAATGTTTTCTTTGACTCCATTAACAAGAGTCCAGATAAAATCAAAACTTTCAAGGCCCTGTCCGAACTCTTGAATGTTTTTCTCGGTCATTTTGTCCAATTCTCCCGCCTCTCTTCCGTGGAAATCCCACTCGTAAAGGCTTTGCATTGCTACTGACCTTGATAAGTGCCTTGAAGCCATAGTTTATTTTTTCTTTTCTTCTTTAGTGGTTTCAGTTTCTTTGATTTCCTGCTTTCTCTTTTTCTGCTCTTTTTTCTCAAGCTTGGCCATTACATTAACGTATTCTTTTCCTTTGTAAAAGCCACAATATCCGCAGATAGTGTGAGGCAAAACAGGTTTTCCACATTTAGAACATTTAACTAAAGTAGGGGCCTTGATAAATATATTTCCCCTGGTTCTTTTAACTCTAGATTGTGATCTTCTTCTTTTTGGTACTGCCATATTTTCTTATCTTTAAAACTATATGATAATTATACATTTTTTAGTTAGTTTGTAAAGTTTTTAGGTGTTTCTTAAAAAAAGAAAGGGGCTTTCCCTTTATTTTTGCTTAGCCATAAGAAGTTGAAGATGAGTCTTCTTTATTTGAAGTATCTCCAGCTATAGCAGCTGCAGTTTCTTGAATTGCCATATCAATATGTTCATATAGAATTTCAGAACAACTGTCGGCAACGTCAGAATTATTTATAGCTACAGTTTCCGTTGAAACAACTTGCGTAGCTATTAAGTCGGCTATGTTGCCATAAACTTTTTTGATTTCTTTTCTCATCTCTCTTGCTGATTTTCCAGTGACATCTTGTATAGATTTTGGAATATCAATACTTATAGCAATTTTAACCGTAATCTTTTTCTCTTCTACGGTTGTTAGTTTTTTATTTTTTCTTGTTACATTCATAGGAATTGATGCGTCGCCTCTAGCAATGTGTCTCATAAAAACCTCTCCAAGTTTTAAAAAAGCTATGAATTTATAATCTAATTATATATTAGAAAGAATATGTTTGTCAAAAATTAAAGCTTTTTCTATGTATATCACAGATTCCACGCTTCTTTATTCTTAAAAAATGTTCTTTGGTTCCATATCCTTTATGTTTCTTAAAATTATATTGTGGATACTTCTTGTCATATTTAATCATTATTTCATCTCTTGTGACTTTAGCAATTATACTTGCAGCACTGATAGAAAAAACTTTGTCGTCGCCTTTTACAATAGACTCTTGATCAATGTCTATATTAATCTTCATTCTTCCATCAAGAATAATGAAATCTACTTTTATCTTATACTTTTTTTCTAAATCCTTCACAGCTTTAATCATTGCCAATTTAGTCGCTTCAAGAATATTGATTTTATCAATTATCTTTTCTGAAACAATGCCTATCCCCCATTTTACATTCTTGTTTTCCATCAATTCATTAAAAACTTCTTTCCTTTCCTTTTCGCTTAGTTTTTTTGAATCTTTAACAAATTTAATCTTTTTAACTTTAGTAAAATATTTTTGAGGGATAAAAACAGCAGAAGCAGAAACTGGTCCTGCGAGTGGTCCCCTGCCCGCTTCATCAATTCCAGCAACGCATTTATACCCTTTTGACCATAGTCTTTTTTCTTCTTGAATCATATTCCAAATTAATGTATTATTAATATACATATTAGCATATATGTTAAATACATGAATACAAACACAATAGGACAAATAGAAATTTTAGAAGAAATCAAAAGGGCAGAAGCAGAAGGAAGGCCTGCTGATTTTTCTAATAAAGTAATCTCAGACTTCTCTATCTCAATAGAAAGAATCAAGCTTGGATTAAACTTTGAGAATTCAAAAATTACTGGCCAGCTATTCCTTGGAGAGATAATAATAAATGGCGATTTGAATTTAAAAAATACTGAAGTCAATGGATCAATATATTTAGGAAAATCAGACATTAAAGGAAATCTTATCTTAGAAAATTCTAAAATCAATGGAGCTATTAATCTGGTTGGAGCTAAAGTATCAGGGAATGTTATGGCAAGAGACAGGGTTGTTAATGGATTTGTGAGCTTGACTAAGGCTGAAGTGAATGGAAATGCTGTTTTTGAAGCAGTTAAAATTGACAATGCTAATTATGAAGACTTAACAGTCAGAGGAGATTTATTCTTTGACACAGCTATTATTAAAGGAAGTTTGAATCTGAGCAAAATAATAGTAGATGGATCAGTTGATTTAGATGATGCAGAAGTTGAAGGAGATTTAGTTTTAACTGGCGCGATGAGCAAGAAGGGAGAGATTGATACGACAATGGCAAAAATCAAGGGTAGGAAGATTATTTAATGAAAATTAAAATGGAGAATAAGTTTACACATTTGCATTTGCACTCGCACTATTCCCTTTTGGATGGATTGTCAAAGATAGATAATATATTGGACAGAGTAAAAGAGCTAGGAATGGATTCAGTGGCCTTAACAGACCATGGTGTTTTGTATGGAGCAATTGAATTCTATCAAAAAGCTAAAGCTAAAGGCATCAAACCTATCATTGGAGTGGAAGTATATGAATCCATAAGGACAATGGATGAAAAAGTTCCTAATCTTGATGCAAGAAGATTCCATTTGATTCTTCTTGTCAAAAATGAAAAGGGATATAGTAATCTTGTAAAGATTGTGACAGAAGCTCATTTAAGAGGTTTTTACTACAAGCCCAGAGTTGATTTTGAGTTATTAGAAAAATATTCAGAAGGATTGATTGGTCTTTCAGCTTGTGTCCAAGGACGTATTCCCCAGCTTCTGCTTTCAAATAAAAAAGAAGAAGCAGAAAAAATGGCTTTAAGATATGAAAAGATATTTGGTAAAGGAAATTTCTATTTAGAGATACAGCACCATCCTGGCATCCCTGAGCAAAAGAGAGCTAATGAAATGATGATTGTGCTATCAGAAAAAACAGGTATTCCTCTAGTTGCAACCAATGACTGCCATTATGTCAATAAAAATGATTCTGAGGCTCAAGATATTTTAATGTTAATTAATACTGGAGCTGACATTAATGATGCAGAAAGATTAAGTATGAGAACAGATGATTTCTCTATGCGCTCTGGTGAAGAAATGATTGAAGATTTTAAAGATGTTCCAGAAGCTATAACAAATACACAAAAGATAGTCAGTCAATGTAATCTAGAATTAAAATTAGGAGAATTCAAGCTTCCCTCTTTTGATGTTCCAGATGGCAAAACTCCAGAAAGCTACTTAAGAGAGCTTTGTTATTTAGGGATAGAAAAGAAATATAATATTCATACAGAAGAATTAAAACAATTAGTTTTTGATGCGATAGACAAAAAAGAAGTTAAGGCTGATGCGATAAAAGATGAGATTTTGAAACCAATAATCGAAAGAATGGAATATGAGTTGTCTGTAATTTTTAAAACAGGGTTTTCTGGATATTTTTTAATCGTGCAGGACTTTGTTAATTGGGCTAAAAACAATAGAATCGTTGTCGGGCCAGGGAGAGGATCGGCGGGAGGGTCAATCGTTGCCTATTTAACTAACATCACTAACGTTGATCCATTAAAGTATAACTTGTACTTCCAAAGATTTTTGAATCCAGATAGAATATCACCTCCTGATATTGATTTAGACTTTACCGACAAAAGAAGAGATGAAGTTATCAATTATGTTGCAGAAAAATATGGAAGAAACAGGGTTGCTCAGATTATTACCTTTGGAACAATGGCAGCAAAGGCTTCTATAAGAGATATCGGAAGAGCTTTGGGCTATCAATACTTGTATTGTGATAAATTAGCTAAAATGATTCCATTGGGATTTGATTTAAAAGAAACCTTAGAAGGAATTCCTGAATTTAGCGATTTATACAATGATGACCCTCAAGCAAAAAGATTAATTGACTTGGCTTTAAAAATAGAAGGATGCGCAAGGCATGCATCAACTCATGCTTGTGGGGTTGTTATTTCACAAAAGCCTTTGGATGATTCTGTTCCAACTCAGCATCCAACACAAGATGAGAATGCTATTGTCACCCAATACGAAATGCACGCAGTTGAATCAATGGGTCTTTTAAAAATGGATTTTCTAGGATTAAAAAACTTAACCATCATTGAGGAAACATTAAAAAGAATTTATGCGGTGAGAGGAGAGAATATTGATATCGATACTATTCCATTAGATGATGCAAAAACGTATAAGATGCTACAAAGCGGAGATTGCATTGGAGTGTTCCAATTAGAGTCTGACGGAATGAGAAGATATTTAAAACAATTAAAGCCAACAGAAATAGAAGATATTATCGCTATGGTTGCCTTGTATCGCCCTGGACCAATGCAACATATTCCTGATTATATTGAAGGAAAGCACAAAAGAAAAGAAGTCAAATATCTACATCCATTATTAAAACCAATTCTTGAAAATACTTACGGCATCCCAGTTTATCAAGAGCAAATTATGAGAATAGCTCAAGAGCTAGCTGGCTTTACCTTAGCTGAAGCAGATATCTTAAGAAAAGCTATCGGAAAAAAGATTGAGAAGCTTTTAATGGAACAAGAAGAAAAGTTTGTTTCAGGAGTGAAAAATAATAATATTCCTGAAGGAGTTGGTCTTGAGTTATGGCACTGGATTGAACCATTTGCTAGATATTCATTTAATAAATCACATGCTGCTTGCTATGCCATCATTGCTTACCAAACAGCATATCTTAAAGCTAATTATCCTGTTGAATACATGGCAGCTTTGTTAACCTCAGAAGGATCTGATGTAGAAAGAATTGCTACCCTAATTGAAGAGTGCAAAAAAATGAAAATAGAAGTGCTTGCTCCTGATATTAATGAAAGTTTCAGCAACTTTAGCGTGGTTCCAGAAAAGTATCAGATTAGGTTTGGGTTGTCAGCAATTAAGAATGTGGGATATAATATAGTAGAGCTCATTATTAATGAAAGAAAGAAGAATGGGCACTTCACAACAATTCAAGATTTTGTTTCAAGGGTTGATGCAAAAGTATTAAATAAGAAATCTCTTGAAAGTCTAACGAAAGCAGGATCTTTTGATAAATTAGGAGAAAGAAATCAGATTCTTTCTAACATGGAAAAGCTTTTAGAGTGGTCAAAAAAGAATCAAAAGATTAAAGAGAGCGGACAAAAAGGATTATTTGATAATGCTAGCTCAGTTAATTTCCACAATGGAATTACAATGGATAAGGTTGAAAAAGTGAGCGACCACGTAAGGTTAATGTGGGAAAAAGAATTGCTTGGTTTGTATATTTCCGGACATCCTTTAGAAAAATTCAGAGATTTGCTAGAAGAGCAGGCTATGTCTATTAGAAAAATCAATGCTGATCTTAATGGTACGGCCATATTCACGAGAAATCCAACTGATAAATATATTATCTCAGGAGAGCAAGTAACGATTGGCGGAATCATTTCAAGCATAAAAAAGATATTAACGAAAAAAGGACAGCCAATGATGTTTATGAAGGTCCAAGATTTAACAGATACAATTGAAGCAGTGGTGTTCCCTTCTATGATTGAAAAGAATCCATATATTTTTGAAGAAAATAAAATAGTGTCTATCACTGGAAGAACTGACGTCAAAGATGGTTCTCCTAAAATAATAGTAAGTGAAATAGAAGAAATAATAGAATCATAAAAATATGAAAGACTTAGAAACAATAAAACATTCATTAGCGCACATTTTAGCTTCTGCAATCAAAGAGCTATATCCTAATACTAAGTTTGGCATCGGTCCTGCGATTGAAAATGGTTTTTACTATGATATTGAGTCAGATATAAAGGAAGAAGATTTAAAAAAGATAGAAAAGAGAATGAAAGAGCTTGTCAAAAAGAACATCGTTTTTGAAAAGAAAGATATATCTAAAGACGAAGCTAAGAAATTATTCAAAGACCAGCCATATAAATTAGAATTGATTGAAGAAATACCAGAAGAAAATGTTTCAATATATACATCGGGAGATTTTATTGATTTATGCAAAGGGCCTCACGTAGAATCAACTAAAGAAATTGACCCAAAATCATTTAAAATAGACAAACTAGCTGGTGCATATTGGAGAGGAAATGAAAAAAACCAAATGCTAACTAGAATATATGGGTTAGCTTTTGAAGATGAAAAACAGCTTAATGCTTATTTAGAAATGCTCAAAGAAGCAGAGAAAAGAGACCACAGAAAATTAGGGAGAGAATTAGATTTGTTCTCTTTTCACGAAGTTGCTCCTGGTATGCCGTTTTTCCACCCAAAAGGAACTATCGTTTACAATGAACTCAAAAACCTATGGATTGATTCTCAAAAAGAATTCAATTACGACATGATTATTTGTCCATCAATGATGAGTGTAGACATTTGGAAAAAATCAGGCCACTGGGATCATTACAAAGATGATATGTATTTCACTCATGCCGAAGAAGATCAAAAACAATATGCTCTTCGTCCAATGGATTGTCCGGGAGCTATTTTAATTTATAATAATTCTCCTAAATCATACAGAGACTTTCCTTTAAGATATGCTGAGCCAGGACTTATAACTAGACGTGAAAAATCAGGCCAACTAGGAGGCTTATTCCGCGTTCAACAATTCGTCCAAGACGATGCTCATATTTTTATCAGAGAAGATCAAATTGAGGAAGAGATAAAAAATGTTATTAAATTGATTAATAAAATATATAATAAGTTTGGATTAGAATACAAAGCTTTTCTTTCTACTCGACCTGACAGCTTTATGGGCGATCCTTTAGTCTGGAACAAGGCAGAATCTGATTTAAAAAAGATTTTAAATGAAGTATATGGTAAAAATAACTATGGAATGAAAGAAAAAGACGGAGCTTTCTATGGTCCCAAGATTGATTTCCAATTAAAAGATTGCTTAGGAAGAACATGGC
>JAQTRG010000081.1 GCA_028711945.1 Minisyncoccota bacterium | reverse complement strand
GGATAAAACTCGTTCTGGCATAGAATACAGAAAAGTAATCAAATTAATCAAACAGGGAAAGACAAAAGAAGAAATCTTTAGTATAATGAGTTCCTCTGAAAAATGGAGGACTGCTCATCTCCAGTACAGAGAATTGACTTATAGTAAAGCTCTAGCTTTTGTTGAAAACTCAAAACAGAAAAAAATAGATACTGATGAGGAAAAAAGGAAGAAGGAAGAAGAACTAAAGAAGAGAATTGAAGAGGATTTTGAAAAGGCAAAACAAGGAATGACTGATGGAGAAGTTAGGAATGAAATTGCAATCTTGCTAGTCCTTGGAAAAAATCATGCCGCTATCTATCTTTTAGCAATCCACCTCTTAACAAAATATCACCTTATCACAATTGAAGATACTCAGGAGATTTTTGTTTATAAAGAAGGAGTTTACCATGGAAAAGCCGACAGGTTATTATCTGCCCATGCACAACATATCTTAACAGATTTGGGTAGTACTCATTTTATTAGTGAAACATTAGCCCACATAAAAAGGTCAACATACAGGAAGAGAGAGGATTTGCTGGAACCTATATTGAAGGTTTGTTTGCAAAATGGGATTTTGAACTTAGAAACTATGCAACTGGAGCCACATTCTCCAGATGTAATCTTTTTTAATAAACTTCCAATTAATTTTGTATCTACTGCGAATTGCCTTTTAATCCAGAAGTTCTTAAGAGAAGTTTTGCCAACTAATGATGATATACTAACGGTGCAGGAGTTGTTTGGTTACTGCTTATACAAAGAATATATGATTCATAAGGCGTTTATGTTTGTGGGTGGTGGAAGTAACGGAAAGTCTACTCTCATTAAAATATTAAAGCACTTTTTAGGGAAAGAGAATTGTGCCGCAGTGCCGCTTCATCAGATAGAGGGAGATAAGTTTGCAGTAGCCAGTTTATTTGGGAAGTTAGCTAATATGTTTGCAGACCTTCCGGCAAAAGCGCTTAAAGACAGCTCTTTGTTTAAGATGCTGACAGGAGAAGATAACATACCCGCTGAGAAGAAGTTCAAGGATAAATTCTTTTTCCAGAACTATTCAAAGATGATTTTCTCTGCTAACCAGATTCCAAAAACTCCTGATGAGTCTGATGCATTTTTCAGAAGGTGGATTATACTGCAGTTTCCAAACCAATTCACAGGGGGAAGTGATGATAAGAAACTAATCTATAAACTAACTACTGATGCAGAGATGTCTGGCTTGTTAAACTATGCGATTGCTGGTTTGAGAAGATTATTAGAAAAGGGAGATTTCACTGGCGCAAAAAGCATAGAAGAAATGAGAGAACTGTATATGCGCCAGTCTGACAGCGTTATGTCCTTTATTATGGACTGCCTTGAAATTTCTATTATGGACCATATTGGTAAAAAAGAACTTTACAGCAGATATACTGAATACTGCCGGGAGAAGATTTATCCAATTGTCCCAGAGAATACATTCCATCAGGAACTTCATAGGAAAATCAGAGTGGAAGATTACAGACCTGCTGTAAAAGACCCTGTGACTAACAACTTTATAAGAGTTAATTGTTGGAGGGGAATAAAATTAATACAAAACAGGTTGGACAACCATGACAGCTTGGACACAACTCAAAATTCCAGTCCAGGCAGTCAAGGTAGTCAAGGCAATTCTAATAATAATAATCTCGGAGCATGGATAAATAGTGATGAAGAGCCTGATTTTGAAACTGAGAATTAAAATGGAAGAAGAATTTAATTTAGTCGTATCGCCTGAAGTAGGTAAAAAGTTTGTTAAAGAAGTAGAGAATGTTCTAGTTGCTTTAGAAAAATTGCTAAACTTAAAAACATCTGCAAAGATAATTATTACAAATAGAGAAGATATAATGGGTTTGTACATCCCAGATGAAAATATAATTTTGATTTCAGAATTTGGTATAAAATCATTTGCAGAACAGGAAAACATACCCATACACCACACTGTTCTTATGAATGTGTTAATCCATGAGATTTACCATTCTGTACTTAAAGAAGAGAACGAGGAAAAAATAATTAATCTTACTGATAAAGCAGTTGAAGTTCTTATTGAAATGTATTTGAAAGTTATTAATTAATTTCTCCGTCGCTGAAGGGAGGATATTTAAACTTTAACCAATTAGAGTTATATGAGGAAGGATAAAGTAAGATTTGGTACAATTGTTGGAATATTATTATTTGTTAGTTTCTTAGTTTTTGGTTTTTTCTTTTTGGATTATAAAATAGACCAAACCTTCATAGGAAAAACTGAAAGTATTGGAATTGAGAAATCCGATATTAACTTCATAGATGCAACTTGGCATTTAGTAGATTTTCCCGGTTGTGAAGATGCAGACAAAGAAAACAGGGTGATGCAAGAAATAGGATTAGTCTATTATATTTCTTATAATCCTGAAAGTTATTCTTGCGACCTTGAAATAATAACCAATTATGCAGACGGAAAAGTTAGCACACCCCAATCATATCGGTTGGATGAAACAAAATATACTTTTAATGGATTCAATGTGTTTGACACCTATAAATTAAGTGTGTGTTGTAGTAGTGAGGGGATTAATAGAGTTTGCCAGTCTAAAGTTGTTAGAAACATTTGCTA
>JAQTRG010000080.1 GCA_028711945.1 Minisyncoccota bacterium | reverse complement strand
AAAATACGATTTAAAAAGCTTACTGTAAGCTTTTTTACTGCCTAAAAGATAGACTTTTATATCTAAATAATCTAATTATCTCAATGAATATCCTGCCTATATTTCTTTGGATTTATGTAACAATGATAGCGATGTCATTCTGGGAGTCTTATGCAGAAGGACGTTATCCTTGGAATAAAAGAAAACTTGGCTAGAAAATTAGAATCGGAAAGAAATTTGTTCTCTCCGCATATCACGTTTATCTTTTTGGAGTTATGTTGCCATTACTTTTAACATTGCCCTTCATTATTTATGGATGGAATATTAAATTATTTGGAATACTTCTAAGCGCCTATTCTTCAGGAATGATTATACAAGACTTTTGCTGGTATTTAGTTAATCCCGTCGTAAAATTAAAAGAATTCTGGACAAATTTCTCAGACTATTATCCATGGTTAAGAATTAAAAACAAAAAGATTATTCCCATAGGTTATATTTCAGGTATTTTAATTGCAATTTTATCATGGTATTTTTTATGGAAATAACAACTTTCATAACACAAACATTTAAATAGCCACATTATATAAAAAAGATAAGACGTAGACTGAGGAAAGGTTAGCGCTGATTCTTGGTTGAAGTAAAATCAAAATAACAAGGAAAGAAAAAAACATGGGAAACAAAATATTCGTTGGAAACTTACCTTTTAGCACAGATGATGCTAAGTTAAAGGAAATGTTTTCAGCATACGGTGAAATATCTGAAGCAGTTATCATAAAGAACAAATTCTCTGGAAGATCAAAAGGATTCGGTTTTGTCACATTCGCAAATGAAGCAGATGCTCAAAAAGCAATTGCTGCAATGAACGAAAAAGAAGTTGAAGGTAGAAAAATGACTGTCAAAGAAGCAACACCTTTCAACCCTGATGCACCACGCCCAAGAAGATCATTCGGCGATAGAGGAAGTGGAGGATTTGGCGGACGAAGAGGTGGATTCGGTGGAGAAAGACGAGGTGGATTCGGTGGCGGACAAGGAAGATTCAACAAGAGAGAAGAATCGGGTTCAGACAATTCTCAAGACGGCGAAGACTACTAATTAAGCTTTTTTTAATCTTTAAACAATATTATTCTATTAGTTTTACAATCCATAAACAAACTCAGAACAGAACCTGCAATCTCGTAAAATTTGCATAGTACTGGAACGAATATGTAACTTACAAACCATGCACGAATTCGTTACAGAACTCGCAATTCTTTTCGATAGAACATGGTTTAAAGCCTTTCTTATAAGCGTCCAAAACCTTATGGGCTTCCATAATAAGCTCCTGCTCAACTTCATAAATATTAAATCCCCCCATTCTATCAGAATTAACACATATTGCATTCCCATTATCATCAATCTCAAATTCCAAAGGCCTTTCCTGCTTCAGCATATCTAAAATAACCTTTCTAACCTTACCATATTTCTCCTGAGCTGCAAGAGCATAAAATCCTAACTGCCAATTCCTATCTTTCGGTGCAATAACACTCTTTCCAGTTTTATAATCAATAATTTCTGCTCCTTGTGAGGTAAAATCAATTCTGTCTGCAAATCCGATAAAATCAAGTCCTCCAATTTTTAAAGGAAGAAACTGCTCAGTCTTAGATTCCGTATTATATTTTCCTTTATTTCTTTCAAAGAAAACTTTAATCAAAGTTTCTGCTTCTATAAGCGCAACGCTTTCCCATTCTTCATCCATATTAGTCTCTTTAGCTAACTCAAGGAACTCTTCAATTTTAGAAAATCCAGCAGAAACTCCTTTTTCAAGAATAAGATGAACAAAACTTCCAAGTCTCATTGCATCCCAAGAAACCGATTTACTTTCAGGCATATTATACACGTACTTATATTCGAATTTTTTCTGGCATTCTTCAAAAAGCAAAAGCGCTGAAGGAGAAAATTTCTGATTTTCCTTTTTTACCCTATCTACGCTCTTAGTCATCTCAGACATCAAAACATCAAAATTACCAGAACCAAGTAACTTAGATAAGTCATTTGCATCAAAAGAAGATTTTGCATCAGGTTCGATATATTTAGTTTCTTTATCTTCCACAAACGATACATCTGAATTATCTTTGTAAGAAATCTCATTCAAAAAGCATGAATGAGATACTTTTTTCCCGCCATATTCAGAAGCAAAAGTCATAATCAATTTATCTTTTGCTCTTGTAAACGATACATAAGCAAGTCTTCTCTCTTCAAGCAATTGATGATATTTCTCATATTCTCTAATAAAGCTATCTTTTTCTTCGTCATTCAAAATTTTAACTTCATCTTTTATTTCAGGCATTAATTCGGTAGGAATTAGCGCATTTCCTACATATCTTTCAATCGGAAATCTTCCCTGAGCCAAATTAGTTAAAATTACAGTTTTATATTCCAAACCCTTAGTTGAATGAGAAGTCATCAGCCTAACACCCTTCTCCTCAAGTCTCGCTGCTTCAATCTCAATACTCAGACTCTCAAGAATCTCAAGATAATAAATAAATTATCCAAATCAGAATCATAAAGTTCTTCGTGTACCTTAGCCAGTTCATAAAACTTATTCAAATTCAGCATCGCTTCTTTCTCATCTCTGCTTTTCTGTCCATTTAACAATCCAGATATTCTA
>JAQTRG010000079.1 GCA_028711945.1 Minisyncoccota bacterium | reverse complement strand
CCCATAAAATACCTGCAAGAAACATTGGCATCGGCAAACCAAAAGCAAAAACTGCCATTGTTGGTCTAATGATAATCAATGCGCCAATAACCCCGAATATTGCCCCTGATGCTCCAAGAGAAGAAGGATAAAAGCTGACTGAAACGAGATTAGCCAACACACCAGAAACAAAAAATATAATCAAAAATCTTTTTTCACCAACCAACCTTTCAACAATACTTCCAAAAAGTAAAAGTGCAAATAAATTATAGATTAAATGAATTAAACTGCTATGTAAGAATATTGCTGTCAAAAACCTCCAAAATTCCCAGTAAGACTGAGAATTCAATACAAACAGATCTGTAAATCCAGAAAACAATGTTTGCAGGATAAACACAGCTACACAAACTGCTGATAACCAAACTGCATAAAACTTAAACGCCATATAATTTACAGTCTTTGAGCCGTTAAAAACATAACCTTTAAAATCACCCCAAAGCTTCTTTTTATTGTATATGGCGGTTGTAGTGTAACGGTAGCATACCAGCTTGTGGCGCTGTTGGCGTGGGTTCGACTCCCACCTTCCGCTCTTCATAACCTTTAGGTTATGATAAGTGTGTGCATACGCAGATTTCTAATGAAGTTAGCAATATAAGTTTTCTACCTACCTAGAGTTTCTTTTTCTAAAAGAAACTGTAGCTCCTACCTTCCGCTCTTTTACAATCTTAAACAGAAGAGCCTCTTCTCCAAGAATTCTCAATTTGACCAAAAAGGACATAGTCATATCTTGTTAATCTTCTCTCGTGATCATTTTCAGGATCAAATAAAAGCTGTCTAAGCCTCATCTCATTACCATGATTAAAATTAGCAACTATCTTGCGATAACCTTTGTCAGTCTGAGAATGTTCTATGATTACTGGCTGACCTTTCTTAAACCATATCCATCTGCAGCCTCCAACTTTCATAGGCATTAAAACTTTCTCCCCATTCCATTCATAGCTTGCATCGTTTGTCCCACTAATTCCAAACAATTGCCTCAGATGTTCAACAACATAATCTCCACGCTCTTTTAGCAATGTCGCCTTTCTATACCCATCCAAAAAATTACCTTCCTGACTAATTCTTTCTTGAAGAATCTTCTTCCATTTAGAATCATTCCCAACATGAATTTTATCTCCCCTCAGGCAATCATTGTTATTTGGAATTCTCTCGTCGCAAACTAATAAATTACTTTTCCTAAAAACCAAAGCCATATACGGACTTGAAGGAATCTTAGGTGGAAGCGCATTACCAAACAAACGTTCAAGACATAACCCATCAAAATCCTCAGTCACGAGTCTACCAAAATATTCTCTTGAATTCTCGCTTTCTTCGGCATTAGATAATGCACAATTAATAAGCACATCATCACCAGGCCTTATCTCATCCATAATTTTAGTATCCCCGCCGGACACTATTCTGTATCTTACTCCGTCTAAGTTTTCTCCATACCTTGTTCCATTATCGTCTAAAACTTTAACTTTTATTATCATGTTATTTACAGTATTTTGTCACTCGTTCCCATAATTACAGCCTATTAAAATGTTATCAATTAAAAGAATATCATCATCTCTTTTTATGATTCGGATAGCCCGCCCATACCTCTACGAGGAAAAACCTTTGGAAGGCTTGAAGAATCAAACTCTATTGATATAGAATATAAACCCATGAAGAGGAGGCTTGACCCAAATAAAATAGATGAATCAAACGTCCCCTTCTGGGAAAAAGAGGTGATAATAATCCTATGGTATTGACCTATTTAAATCTTTCTATTGTTGTAACTAGTAAATGAATACACTTTCTTTTTACTTACTACCTAGAACTTATAAGAGTATATAAACTTGCCCAAATATCAAATAAAATGACTGAAAATCAGATAACTAAAAAAATAGGACAAGAACAGATACATACATTACTTTTTGGCGAAAAATTAAGCTGGCAGGCAATCATTTACGACTTAATTAACACTGAACAGCTAGATCCTTGGGATATAGATTTATCAATTTTAGCCAATAAATATCTTGAAAAAATCCGCGTATTGGAAGAATCAAACTTTTTTGTCTCATCAAAAGTCTTGCTTGCGGCCGCCCTTTTATTAAGGATGAAATCAGAGATTCTTTTGGAAAGAGATATTCAAAATCTCGATGATATATTATTTGGAAAGAAAGAAGAAAAGAAGTACGTTCAAGAAAGAATAGAATTAGATGAAGATATTCCAGGGCTTGTTCCAAGAACCCCATTACCGAGATTCAAAAAAGTAACCCTTGAAGAACTTATGTCTGCTTTAGGAAAAGCAATTAAAACAGAAACAAGAAGAATCAAAAAAGTAATTTTGACAAGACAACAGGAAATAGAAACTGCACTATCACTTCCAAAACAAAAAATAAATATAAATGACAGAATAAAAATAGTTTATGGCAAACTAAAAACAATTTTTGCAAACCGTGAAGAAAAGCTATCATTCACAGAATTAGCAGGAAAATCGAACGATGAAAGAATAGCAACATTCATCCCCCTCCTTTATTTAGATAATCAGAAAAAAGTTTGGATAGAACAGGAGGCTTATTTGCAGGAAATCTGGATTTTACTAAAAGAAATTTATGAAAAACAAAACAAAGAAAAGTTAGATGAAATGAGAAAAGAAGTA
>JAQTRG010000078.1 GCA_028711945.1 Minisyncoccota bacterium | reverse complement strand
CCATCTCTGGATCCTCTGCTGTCTCTGTCTCTTCCGTCTCTGTCTCTTCTTCCCGGCTTGTCATCTCTACTTGCACCAAATTTCTGATCAGCAAGATCATTCCTATTCTGATAGTAAGTCGCCATTTCTTTCAATTGGAATTGAAGTAATTGACTTACCAATTGTTCTTTTGTGAAGGCAGAAAGATCTGGAATTAAACTCTCGTCAAAATCAATAACATCAACGTGTTCTGTCAATAATTTTTCGAAAACACCACCAACCTGAGCTTTGATAATTTCTTTTCCTGTAGGAATTTTTTTCTCAACGATTTCGATCTTGGTTTCAGCCTTGATCTGTTTCATTTTTCTGCTTTCCTCCGGCTTAGCCAAGGTCATAGAGATTCCGTTTTTACCTGCACGCCCAGTTCTTCCGCTTCTGTGAACGAAAACTTCCGGATCATCTGGTAAAGAGAAATGGATCACATGTGTCAAAGAATCAACATCCAATCCTCTGGCTGCAACATCTGTCGCTACCAAAATATCGATGTTTTTCAGTCTGAATTTCTTCATTACTGTATCTCTTTGAGCCTGAGAAAGATCACCGTGAAGTGCATCTGCCGCGTAACCATTTTGCATCAAGAAGTCTGCAACCTCCTGAGTTTCCATTCTTGTTCTACAGAATATAATGGAATATTGGTTTGGATTCGCATCAATCAGCCTTTTAAGCGCTTCTTTCTTCTGTCTGTAACCAACTACATAAAATTCGTGAAGAATGTTTTTCTTAACTTCATTCACAGACCCAACAGTAATTCTGTGAGGGTTTGTCAAATAATTTTTAGAAATACGTTCCACTTCTTTGCTCATTGTAGCAGAGAAAAGGAAAGTTTGTTTTGTATCTGGCGTTTCTCTTAATATAGTTTCCAAATCGTCTTTGAAACCCATAGAGAGCATTTCGTCAGCTTCGTCTAAAACTACCCACTGTGCTTCAGAAAAGTCCAATGCTTTTCTGTTTATCATGTCTATCACACGTCCCGGAGTTCCCACAATAATCTGTGGTTTTTCTCTAAGAGATTTGATCTGATCCATAATACTGCTTCCACCATAGACTGCTGTAGTCTTGATGTCTCTCAGGTATTTAGTATAGTTTTTGATGTCTTTGGTAATCTGGAGGCAAAGTTCTCTAGTAGGGCAAAGGACCAAAAATTGGATTTTACGACTCTTGTCGTCTATCATATCCAAAATCGGAAGCGAAAACGCTGCTGTTTTGCCTGTTCCTGTTGCCGCAAGTGCGATAAGATCGCGAGTATCTGTGGAGATAAAAGGAATAGTCTGTTTTTGGATTTCTGTCGGCTCTACGAAGCCGAGGTCGCCAATCGCCTGAAGAACTTCAGCGCTAAGATTGGATTCCGTAAATAAATTCATTTAAAAAGATCGTCTAATAATTGCTGCAAAGATACACTTTTTATTTTTGATAACAAAACGAGTTGTTTTTTAACGATTCTTTATTACAGAAAATTAATATTGTGGAGATAGATAGTTAGAATTTAGTTTTTAAAAATTAGATTATAAAAATTAAAATCCCTTTCAGATGCAAGTACTCTGATAGGGATTAAATTTAGATATGGAAATAGGGGATTATTCTTTAATCATTTTTCCAGTTTGTAAAACTTTATCTGTTTTGATTTTGATGATGTAATTTCCTTTTGACAAATCGGAAACATTGATTTCTTTAAATAAAGAAGTTTTTATCAATTGTCCATTAACTGAATAAATCTCTGCTTTTTGGAATTGATCTTTTGTTTCAATATTTAAAATATTCTTAAGAGGATTTGGATAGATATTTAATGTTGATTTTTTAATATCAGTTGTTGCCAAATAACCGCAATTAGTGTTGTAAGTTGACCAACTATCTTTGTCTGTCCAATTGGAAGTGGAGTAATAAGCATCATCTACTTGGATACAGTTGAGATTAGGATTTTGTTTTGAATCAAATGCAACGACATTTACATTATTTCCGTTTTTCACATTAAGCTTTGTCAAACTATTATTAGAACATAAAAGTTCAGTAAGAGCAATATTTTTACTTACATCTAAATTAGTTATTAGATTCTGATAACAGCCTAAAAAGAATAAAGCCGTATTTTTACTTACATCAAGCCCTGTCAATTTGTTATTGGAACAATCAAAAGATTCTAAACCAATATTTTTGGAAACATCAAGGCTCTTCAGTTGGTTATGATTACAATTGATTGTGCTTAAATTTGTACTTGGACTTACTATAAGACTATTTAGCATGTTATTAGCACATTCCAATGAAGTTAAGGAAATATTCTTACTAGTGTCTAGACTTGTTATTTGGTTATCATAGCAAATCAATTGCTTTAACTTCACAAAAGCTTCTATTCCTGTCAGACTCGCAATATTACTAGAAGGACAATCTATAACTCCTGTAAAATTACTGGCTACGGAAAGTTGTATTTCGCCATCGCTATTGGTGTTGATATTTGTATTACCAACTAAAGATGCTTTGAAATTAGCATCTGGAATATTCACATTTTGGGAATAGGCAAAAGAGCAAGACATTAATCCTGCAATAATGAGTAATTGTTTAATCATTGTATTAGTTTCAAAATAGTCGGCAAAGATATTTTAATTTATTATACACGAAATCTAAATAGAAAATTATTTTTCAGAA
>JAQTRG010000077.1 GCA_028711945.1 Minisyncoccota bacterium | reverse complement strand
AATTGAAAAATTGCTTGACGAAGGATTAGTTTCTGATCCAGCTGATTTGTTTGATTTAAAAATAGGAGACATTGCTCCCTTGGAAAGATTTGGAGAAAAATCAGCAGAAAATATTATTGAATCAATTCAGAGAAGAAAGAAAATATCATATGCAAGATTTATTTATGCTTTAGGTATTAGAAATGTGGGGATTAAGACAGCGCTTGACATGTCGCATACATTTAAATCAATTGATAGTTTTGCAAAAGCATCTTTAAGTGATTTAGAGAAAGTAAGAGATATTGGTCCTGTTGTAGCAAAATCAATCCATGATTGGTTTAAGGATAAGGACAATATTAAATTTATTGAAAAGTTGAAAGAAAGAAGCGTTTGGTATGAAAAGCCAAAAGAAAACAACGGAAAGTTAAAAGGATTAATTTTTGTAATAACAGGAACACTTAATAATTTAAGCAGAGAAGAAGCTAAGGAAAAAATAGAGGAATTGGGGGGAGAAGTATCGCAGTCAGTTTCTAAAAGCACCAATTATTTAGTTGTTGGAGAAAATCCTGGGTCTAAATATGACAAAGCCAAGGAATTGGGAATTAAGATATTGAAAGAAAAAGAGTTTTTACAAATGACATGAATATTGGATCAAGAAAAATGGATTGGGTCTTAATTGGAATAAGCCTTTTGCTTTGTGTCTTTGGGTTAGTTTCAATTTACAGTTCTTCAAATGGAGATTTATCTAATTTTTATAAGCAATTGTTTTTTGTAGTTGTTGGTTTTATTCTAATGTTTTTAGTAAGCTTTTATGATAACAGGAATTTAAGGGAAAATCCCTTTATGATTATTTCTTTTTATCTTTTGTGTGTTGTTTTTTTAATTGGATTATTCTTTTTTGCTCCAGAGATCAGGGGAATTAAATCTTGGTATAGATTTGGCATATTTTCTTTTGACCCGATTGAGCCAATGAAGATTGCTTTAATTCTTGTGCTAGCTAAGTATTTTTCTAAAAGGCACATTGAATTGTATAATTTAAAGCACATTGTGTTTTCAGGAATATACGTGCTCATCCCAGCTATTCTTATCTTTCTTCAGCCAGAGTTTGGTTCTGTGGTTATTCTTTTAAGTATTTGGATAGGTATTCTTTTAATATCAGGCATTAGGGTAAGAGAGTTTATAATTCTTTCTTTGGCATTTTTTATTCTTTTTGGAGCAACCTGGACCTTTCTTCTAAAAGATTATCAGAGAAATAGAATATTTAGTTTTGTTGCTCCTCATGAAGATACGCTAGGCCAAGGATGGAGTCAGAATCAGGCTAAAATCAGCATTGGTTCTGGAGGGTTGTTTGGGCAGGGGATAGGCAATGGTTCTCAAACTCAATACGGCTTTCTTCCTGAGTCACAAACAGATTTTATATTCTCATCTATTGCCGAAGAAACTGGATTTATTGGTGTTTTAATTCTATTCTTTTTATTCTTCCTGTTGTTTTTAAGAATAATTAGGATTGCCCTAAGTGCTCGGTCTAATTTTTCTCGGTTGTTTGCTTGTGGTTTGGCTTTTAGTCTTTTTAGTCAATTAGTGATTAGCGTTGGAATGAATTTGGGATTATTGCCTGTTATTGGAATTCCTCTGCCATTAATTAGCTATGGAGGGAGCAATCTCATTTTTACTTTTATTGCTTTTGGCATTTTACAGAACATGAAGGTTACAGAGTCATAAAAATATGATATATTTATATTAATGAACAAAGGTTTTACCCTAATAGAAATATTGGTAGTAATTGTAGTAATCGGAGTCCTCTCTGCGTTTATTCTTGTTGGAATGAATTCAATATCTTCAAGTGCTAATATAGCCAAGGGACAAGCATTTTCTAATTCATTAAGAAATTCATTATTATTGAATTTAGTTTCAGAATATAAGCTAGATGGAAGCTTTAATGATTCGTGGGGAACAAATAATGGAACAAATAATGGAGCAACACTAGCTACTTCTGGTTGCGTTAAGGGTTCTTGTTATTATTTTGATGGAGGAGATTATATTTATCTTGGCAATGCAACCACTTTTGATAACGATATTGGTAGCGCCTTTACTATTTCTACTTGGTCAAAACATTCAGAAGCAAGTACATTACAAGAAATTTTTGGTAAAGGATATTTATATACCGTATCAAAAGGAATAGACTTAAGAAGAAATGGCAATGATTATTTTTATGTTTTCATTGGCAATGGGACAACAATTGATGCTGTCATTTCCAATTCAACAGTTAGCACTAATACATGGTATCATGTTGTTGCAATATATAATGGAATAACAGCAAGAATGTATGTTAATGGAGTATTGCAAACAGACACAGCAACAGTTGCAGCTCCTCTTCAATGGTATGATTCTGGAACATCTAAAACGCCTTCTTTAGGATTTAATACGGCTGGTGTATTAACTGGATACATTGACGAGGTTCAAATATATAATCAGCCTCTTAGCACAAGTCAAATACAAGAAAATTACTATTCTGGCATAAATAGGCTGTTATCAAGTAATTCAATAGAAATAGGGGAGTTTGTGGACAAAATTTCTCAGTTAAGGAATTCTATTTCTGTCAACCCTTGACAAAGTTGTCATTTATTGATAGTGTAATAATACTTTTTAATAAAGAATATTTAATATCTTGACTAAAGATTTTTTCCGCAATTAAATTTAAAAATGG
>JAQTRG010000013.1 GCA_028711945.1 Minisyncoccota bacterium | reverse complement strand
GTGGATTGATAAATTAAACTTTATTTCAAGAGATGAAACATGGATTCCTTTGTTTGCTTTAATCACAGCTTCAATTATCGGTCTTATCGATGATATTTCAGTTGTTTATGGGACAGGAAAATATATTGGAGGAGGATTAATGTTCAGAATTCGCTTAGCCCTTGTTAGCATGATTGGTTTGGTTGGAGGATTTTGGTTGTATTACAAATTAGGATGGGATTCAATACATATTCCTTTGATATATAATTTTCCACATGGAATAGATTTGCATTTAGGAATAATTTTTGTTGTTTTATATGTAATAGTTAGTCTTGCTTCTTGGGCAAGTGGAGTGGTTGATGGAATTGATGGACTTGCTGGGGGAGTTTTTAGTGCCATCTTCGGAGCTTTTGCGATTATTGCTTTAGCTCAAGGGCAAGCAGATCTTGCTACTCTTTGTGCTGCTATATTTGGAGCATTGTTCAGTTTTTTGTGGTTTAATATCCCACCAGCTAAGTTTTATATGGGAGAAACAGGAATACTTGGATTAACCATGACCATGACTGCTATTGCTTTTATTACTGACTCAGTTGCAGTGTTACCGATAATAGGAGGAGTTTTAGTGATTGAAACAGGTTCAGTTATTGTTCAATTATTATCTAAAAAGTTTAGGGGCAAAAAGATTTGGATGTCTACTCCAATTCATCATCATTTGGAAGCACTTGGATGGAAACAGCCTCAGATTACTATGAGGTTTTGGATTATTAGTATAGTTTGCGCTATTTTAGGAATTTCAATACAATTAGCTAGATGACATTTAAAGATTTAAGAAATAAATATCCAACCTTTTCTTATGAAAAGTTCGACTACGAAATTAAGGGGAGCGACCTTGTTATTTCTTTTTGTTTTAGAACAAAAGAGATAGAATTTAATCCTTGCGTTGTCATCAAAGATATTTCTTTAAAAGATTTTAAGAAAACAGATTCTTCTGTTTTGGATAATTTGGTTTTTAATTTAGGAATGATAGAAATGTTTTCTTATTGGAAAGCAACTTGTTCAAAAAGGATAATTGTTAGAGCAGGGAAGTTGGACAAGAAACAGATAAATTGGTGGAAAGATATTTTAATTAATGGAATGGGCCAGTTCTTCTATGAAAACAAGATTAATTTCACTGCTTCTGATTTTATAGAAATAATTTCAGAAGGCAAAGGGAAGGTTAAAAAAGGAAAAGTGTCTAGGAAAGGGATATTGATTCCAGTTGGAGGAGGCAAAGATTCAGCTGTTACATTAGAGCTAATGAAAAAGTTTAGCAAAGATGTTGATTGTTTTAGTTTGAATCCTACATCAAACACTGTAGACATGTTTAAGGTTTTTGGATACGGCAGAATGATTGTTTGTGAAAGAAAGATTGAAGACAAGCTGCTTCAAATGAATAGAAAAGGATATTTAAATGGGCACACTCCTTTTGTTGCTTATCTTTCATTTTTAACCGTTTTAGTTTCAGTTTTATTTAACAAAAAGTATATTGTCTTTTCAAACGAAGATAGCTCTAATGAAGGAAACGTTAAATGGTTGGGAAAAGAAATTAATCATCAATATTCTAAAACATATGATTTTGAGAATAAATTTAGGAAATATTGTTCTGAATATCTGGTTAATGATTTAGAATATTTTAGCGTTTTAAGATTATTGTATGAAATACAGATTGCTCGCATCTTTTCTTACATGAAAGATTATTTTCCAGTGTTTTTGAGTTGCAATGAATCACAAAAAACATATTCAGGAATAAAGAAAAAGGCAGGGAAGTGGTGTGGAGCATGTTCTAAGTGCTTGTTTGTTTATATGATTCTCTGCCCGTTTATTTCTAAAGAAGAGCTTCTTTCAATTTTTGGACAAGATTTGTTTGAGAAAAAAGAATTATTAGAAACTTTGAAAGAATTAATAGGGGAGAAGAAGGTAAAGCCGTTTGAGTGTGTGGGAACTAGAAAAGAAGCATTGGTTGCGATGTATTTGTGTTATAAAAAAGAAGGAGGACTTCCAGTGTTATTAAGATACTTTGAAAAGAGTATTTTGCCTAAGCACAAGAATTGGGAGAATATGTCTATCGAGGCAATGGATCACTGGAACAGGAAAAACTTTATTCCTAAGTATTTTAAGGACTAATTTAGGGTGGGGGAAACTAGTTTGACAAAATTAGCATTATATTTTATAATGTGATTATTCTTTTACATTAATTTTTGGAAGGGATTTGATTGACATCGCCAGTGTTTTTAGTCGTTCTGCTCATCCAAGGATGGTCAGAAAGCGGAGCATGGTTAAATGCTCTTATCAGAACAGTACTTGAGAACATTTTCGGAGTAAAGGTAGTTGTTGCGGACTATCTTGACGGAAAAGGCAAATTAGCTCAATTTAAATCGCACCTGACCGTTGAGCAATATGCGGACACAGTGTTGAGATATTATTTGCAAGCGCAATTTGATTATCCAAGAGTTCCGATAATGGTTGTTGGGCACTCTTTGGGTGGAGTTATTGCAAGGCGTCTTTGTGCAGAAGGATATTTCCCATCAAGAGAAATGGTCCTCGTAGGCACTCCTAATCTTGGGATAACTTACAAGTCAATTGGTGGATCGATGCTTGGTTTGTTGATATGCCCACTATTATGGGTCTTATCAAGCAAATACGTGTGCAATGTTCCAGCCTTCCGCCAGCTCTTGAGGGGAAGTAAATTCCTTAAAGAGTTGAATAAGGATGGTATCCCGCAAGATGCTTATTACATAAGCGGGAAAAACGACACAACGGTTCCATCATGGTCAAGCGACCCTCATGGGATTGGGTCTTCGGTCGAGTGCAACCACCATCTTTTTCCATTCAACGGAAGAGATGTTGAAAGTCTTTCCGAAGACGAATTGGATGAGGCTGACAAAAGTGCTATACCCACGGTTGTAAGTATCGTCGAAAAAAAGCTCGCAGAAATAAAGACCGCGAGCAATTAAACAAAGGTCTTTTTTTTGTTGCTAAATTATGTTAAATTATATCTAATGAAGATAAAAGAACTAAAAAATAAGAAAGTTTTGATTTTGGGAATTGGCAGAGAGGGTGTCGATTCTTTTGTTTTTTTAAGACACATATTTCCCAAACAAGTTTTATTTATCGCTGACAAAAAGAAGTTTGAAGATTTGAGCGTTGATACTAAGAAATTGTTAAAAGACAAAAAAGTAGAATTGTTTTTGGGAGAAGATTATTTAAGAAACATTAAAGGCTTTGATATTATTATCAAATCTCCAGGAATACTCTTATCTTCCATTAAAAAGTATTTAAGCAAGAGAACAAAGGTAACTAGTCAGACTGAATTGTTTTTTGATAATTGTCCTGGAATGATAATTGGAATAACTGGAACTAAGGGTAAAAGTACAACATCTTCTTTGATTTATTCTGTTTTGAAAGAGGCTGGAATGAAATCATATTTAGTTGGCAACATTGAAACACCATCATTGTCCTTTTTATTAAATGCTAAAAAAGAAGATATTTTTGTATATGAATTATCTTCTCATCAGCTTCAGTCTTTAGAGAAGAGTCCACATATTGGATTGTTCTTGAATGTTTATCTAGAACATTTAGATTATTACAAGAATTTCAAAGAATACTTTTTAGCTAAAGCGAATATCGTTAAATATCAGAAAAAAGATGATTACTTTGTCTTCAATTCGAAGATTAAAGAAATTAAGAATTTGGCTGAAAAAGCAAAGTCAAAAAAGATTGAAATTAATGCAGATGATTTTTCTAAGTTTTTAAAAAATAATCAAGAGTTTTTAGAGATAACACATATTGATAATCTGGTAGCAGCTTTGAATGTTTTTAAGATTTTAGGAATCAAAGAGGAAAAGATTATCAAAGCTTTTAAGAAATTTAAGAGGCCAGCTCATCGATTGGAGTTTATTGGAGAATACAATGGAATTAGATTCTATGATGATTCGATCTCTACCATCCCCGAAGCAGCTATTTTTGCCTTAGATTCATTGGGCAATGATGTTGAGACTTTAATTGTTGGAGGATTTGATAGGGGGATAAAGCATGGAAAATTGGCAGAAAGAATTGTTAAGAGCAAAGTCAAGAATTTAATTCTTTTTAATCCTTCTGGAGAAAGAATATTAAAAGAAGTAGAAAAGAGAGAAGGAAAAGTTAAACATGTATTTGTAGGAAACATGGAAGATGCTGTTAAAAAGTGTTTTCAAAAAACTAGTGCAGGGAAGATATGCTTATTATCTCCTGCGTCTCCCAGCTTCGGAACGTTTGTTGACTATAAAGATAGGGGGGAACAATTTAAGAAGTTTATAATTAAATATGGAAAATGAAGATTAAGAATTTTCCAAACATTACGCTTTTTGTCACAATTTGTATTTTGATTGTTATTGGTATTTTAGCATTAGCCACATCTTCTGTTCCTTTATCAATGAAAGTGACCAATAACCCTAATTATTATTTGTTCCATCAATTGCTTTGGGGACTTTTACCAGGATTGCTATTGGGATTTGTTGCTTTTAAAATTCCATTACACAATTTAAAGAAATGGAGTTTACCTATTTTTATTGGAGCATATATTCTTATGCTTTTAGTTTTTGTTCCAGCTTTGAGTAAAACAGAGTTGGGAGCAACTAGGTGGTTGTCACTTGGATTTTTTGGTAGCCTTCAACCTTCTGAGGTTTTAAAAATAGCAATGATAATATATTTAGCAGCTATATTAAACAATGAAAAGCAAAGAAGAAAATTTATATCTTTTATAATTATTAGTGGTCTAGTGTTCTTTTCATTATTTTTACAAAATGATATGGGAACATTAATCGCTTTGTTTTCAATTGCTTTCATAATGTTTTTTTGTTCCAAAACGCCGATAAAGCAGACATTGATGATATTTTTTACTGCTTTGGCTGGATTTATAGGGTTAATTTTTATTGCTCCCCATAGGATAGAAAGACTGTATACATATCTACACCCAGGGACAGATACATTGGGGGTTGGTTATCATATTAATCAGGCTTTGATTTCTGTGGGGTCTGGAGGATTGTTTGGTTCTGGTTTAGGATTTAGCATACAAAAGTTTGGATTTTTGCCTCAATCAATTTCTGATTCTATTTTTGCCATATTTGCAGAAGAAACTGGATTTGCTGGTTGTTTAGTTTTAATTATTTTGTTTTTAATTTTCTTTTATTCTTCTCTATCAATAGCTAGGAGGATTAATGATGAATATTTAAGGTTGCTTGTAA
This sequence comes from Minisyncoccota bacterium, assembly GCA_028711945.1. Classification (GTDB taxonomy): domain Bacteria; phylum Patescibacteriota; class Minisyncoccia; order Minisyncoccales; family Minisyncoccaceae; genus JAQTRG01. Next base: position 5,355 of record JAQTRG010000013.1, on the reverse strand, counting down.
TAGGAATCGGTTCTTGGATAATTGTCCAGGCATTTGTTAATATCGGTGCAATGCTTAATTTGGTTCCATTGACTGGAATTCCTTTGCCATTTATCAGTTATGGAGGCTCTCATTTAATAGCCGAGCTCATCGGTTGCGGAATGCTTTTGAATGCATCTTTGCATGCTAAAGGATGATACTTGTTAAAAACCCTAAAAAATACTATATTTAAGGTATGAAAAAGATTTTATTTACAGGTGGCGGAACAGGGGGACATGTTTTTCCTATTATTGCCATTGCTCAAGAAGCTAATAAAAAGGGGCTTGATTTAAATTTGTCATATATTGGACCTAAAGATTTTTGCTCTTCTGCTTTCATGGGAAAAGAGAAGATAAAAACATATTATATCTCTTGCGGAAAGATAAGAAGATATTTATCTTTTAGCTCTGTAATGTTTAATTTTATAGATTTGTTCTTTAAAATTCCTTTCGGTATTTTTCAAGCTTTCTCGATAATGTTTTTCACCATGCCAGATGTTATCGTTAGCAAAGGCGGATTTGGATCGATACCAGTGGTAATAGCAGGCTGGATATTGAGAATACCTATATTTTTACACGAATCAGATATTGATCCAGGACTAGCAAATAAAATTTGTAGCGTGTTCTCAGAAAAGATATTTGTTTCTTTTCCAATAGATAAAACTGAGTATTTTCCTAAAGGAAAAATGATTGAGACTGGAAATCCGTTTAGGAAAAATTTAACAGAAGGGAACAAAGAAGAAGCAAAAAAGATATTTAAATTAATATCTGACAAGCCATTGATTTTGGTGTTTGGAGGATCTCAGGGTAGTGAAAGGATTAATGAGGTAATACTTGAAACGCTTCCAGAGTTATTAAAAGAATTTGAAGTGATACATCAAACAGGTATTTCAGATTTTAAAAAAGTTATGAGAGAGTCAGCAGCATTTATTACAGATGATTTTAAAAAATACTATCACCCAACGTTCTTTTTAGATGAAAATGAATTAAAGCATGCATATGCTGTTGCTGATTGTGTTATATCTAGGGCTGGAGCAGGAAGCATATTTGAACTTGCAGCATTAAAAAAACCAAGCATCCTTATCCCACTTCCAGAATCAGCTCAGAATCATCAAGTTAAAAATGCTTATGCCTATGCTGATTCAGGCGCTTGTATTGTTCTAGAAGAAAGTAATTTTACATATCATTTGTTTTTGGAAAAGATAAAAGATGTTATAAATGTACATGCAGAAACAATGAAAAAATCAGCGGAAGCTTTTTCGAAACCAGATGCTGCTGATGCAATATCAAAGTATATTTTAGACTATTTATCATGATTGCAAAAAAGGAAGAAAAAGAAATAAGGACAAGATATGCGCCGTCTCCGACAGGTCCTTTTCATATTGGAGGAGCAAGAACAGCATTGTTCAATTATTTATTTTCTAAGAAAAATAATGGAAAGTTTATTTTAAGAATTGAGGATACTGACAAAGAAAGATCAAAGAGAGAATTTGAAACCCAATTGATGGGTAATTTAAAGTGGATGGGAATGAATTGGGATGAAGGGCCAGAAATGAGTGGGCCACATGATCCCTACAGACAGAGCGAAAGAAATGGAATATACAAAAAATATCTAGAAAAGCTTATTGAAGAAGGGCATGCTTATCATTGTTTTTGTTCTAAAGAAGATGTTGAGTCACAAAAACAATATCTAATGTCCATAGGAGAAGCTCCTATTTATAACGGAAAATGTAGAGATTTAGACAAAGAAACAGTTGAAAAATATTTAAAAGAAGGAAAGAGGTCAGTTATTAGATTTAAAGCTCCATTTGGAGAAAAGATAGTTTTTGACGATTTAATTAGAGGAAAAATTGAAGTTGATTCTAGTACAATTGGAGATTTCGTAATTGCTAAAGATTTTGATAATTATTTGTATAACTTTACCTGTGTTGTCGATGATATTGATATGCAGATAAATTATGTTATCAGAGGAGAAGATCATATTCCTAACACTCCGAAACAGATATTATTAATCAAAGCAATGGGATTCGATGTTCCTAGATATGCACATTTGTCTTTAATTCTTGGAGCTGACAGAAAAAAGATGTCGAAAAGAGATGGGAAGACTTCTATCGATGAATATATAGAGGCAGGATATCTTCCAGAAGCATTAATTAACTTTATAGCTTTTTTAGGATGGAATCCTGGAACAGAAAAAGAAATATATACAATGGAAGAATTAATTCATGATTTTTCTTTGGAAAAGATACAAAAATCAGGAGCTATATTTAATATTGATAAGTTGGATTGGGTCAATGGTTTGTATATTAGAAAAATGCCAATCAAAGAGCTTACAGAAAGATGTCTGCCATATTTGAAAAAAGCAGGGCTGATAAGTGAAGAAATTTCTTCTCCATTTATTGAGAAAGCAATATCATTATATCAAGAAAGATTAAAGAAGCTTTCTGAAATTGTTGAGTTGGTAGATATATTTTTTAAAGAAGATTTAGGATATGAAAAAGATTTGTTAAAATGGAAAACCATGGAAGACAAAGATGTGGTTGCTTCTTTGGAAAAATCATACGAACTTGTTTTGGGAGCAGAAGAGTATACGAAGCAGAATCTTGAAAAGATTTTTTTGGCAGAAGCAGAAAAAATGGAAAACAGAGGTAATCTTTTGTGGCCATTAAGAGTTTCTTTGACAGGCAAAAAGAGTTCTGCAGGTCCGATAGAATTAATGGAAGCATTGGGAAAAGAAGAAACATTAAAAAGAATTAAAAAAGCTATTCAAAAATATGCTTAAGAAAATATTAATTTTGTCTATTGTTTTTGTATTAATCTCTTCTTCTTGTTTGGCTTTTGAGATTAACATAGAACAGACTAGTGGGTTTGTTGATAAGATAGTAGCATTTTTTGATAGCAATATAGTTCCTTTATGGAACAAGGCAGTAATTTGGGCAGAAAGCAATTTAAGTCAGCAAACCTTAAGTGAAATCAGGAAGGAAATTGGTGAAGCGGTTAGAGATGTTCCAGTTGCGGCACAAGCTATTTGGGATAAAGTTGTAGAATTGCTTAAATAATTGTATTAGTATATATTGAATCTATGATATCAGAAGAGGAAATTAGAAAAATAGCTAAGCTTTCTTATCTTAAAATTAATGATAATGAGATAGAGGAAATGAGAGATAAATTCTCTTCTATTTTAGATTATATAAACAAGCTTCAAGAACTTAATCTTGATAATATAGCAGAAACAGCTAATCTTTCTAAAACAGATAATGTTTTTAGAGAAGACGTTTCAGAGAAAAAAGACAGCGAAGGATTAATCAATGCTTTTTCAAAAAAGAAAGACAGGTTTTTAGAAGTTAAAAAGATTTTATACAATGAAGACTGATTTTTATAAAATGACAATTGGGGAAGTTTCAGAAGGATTAAGGAATAAAGAATTCACTTCTTTAGAGCTGACAAAAGCTTTTTTAGAAAGAATTAAGGAAAAAGACAAAGAGATTAAAGCATATATTAATGTGACTGAAGATTTAGCATTGGAACAAGCTAAAATAGCTGACGAAATGATTAAGAAAGGTGAGGGGAATATTTTAACAGGTATTCCTTGCGCGATAAAGGACAATATAATGATAAAGGGAGTTAAGTGTACTGCTGCTTCTAAGTTTCTTGAAAACTATATTGCAGAATACGATGCTACAGTTATTGAAAAGTTAAAGAAATCAGGAGCAGTGTTTTTAGGAAAAACAAATCTTGATGAATTTGCTATGGGTTCTTCTTGTGAGAATTCTGCATTTTTTCCTACAAGAAATCCGCATGATTTAGAAAGAGTTCCAGGAGGATCCTCGGGTGGCTCAGCAGCAGCTGTAGCAGGTGATTTATGCGTGTATGCACTGGGTTCTGATACAGGTGGGTCAATTAGGCAGCCAGCTTCTTTTTGTGGAATCACAGGAATAAAGCCTACATATGGAGCTGTTTCAAGATATGGATTAATTGCTTTTGCTTCTTCTTTAGACCAAATAGGGCCAATGACTAAAACCGTTGAAGATTGCAAGATTGTTTTAGATGTAATCAAGGGAAAAGACAAGATGGATTCGACTAGCACGGATTCTATTAAAGAAGTTAAGATGGATAAAATTAGAATTGTAGTTCCTAAAGAATATTTTGGAGAAGGACTTGATAAAGAAGTTGAGAAATCAGTTAAAGACGTAATTGAATTTTTAAAATCTAGTGGAGCTGAAATAGTTGAAGTGAGTTTGCCCAATACTGATTATGCTCTTGCTTGTTATTATATAATTGCTCCGGCAGAAGCTAGCGCTAATTTAGCTCGTTTTGATGGGTTGAGATATGGCATTGCTTTTGATGGCAATGAAGTTGATAAGGTGATGGATATATATTTGAATAATAGGACAAATGGTTTTGGTAAAGAAGTTAAGAAAAGAATAATGCTTGGAACATATACCTTGTCTTCAGGATATTATGATGCTTTTTATAAAAGAGCGCTTAAGGTCAGGACATTAATCAGACAAGATTTTGAAAAAGTATTAGAAAAAGTAGATATTATTCTTGGACCAACTTCTCCATGTTTGCCATTTAAGATTGGAGAGAAATCAGATGATCCCATGTCAATGTATTTAGCTGACATATATACAGTTTCCATTAATTTAGCTGGTGTTCCAGGAATTTCAATTCCTTGCGGCAAATCATCAACAGGATTGCCTATAGGATTGCAATTAATCGGAGCTCCATTTGAGGAAGAAAAATTATTTATAATATCTTCATTAATAGAAAAAAAATATGGACGTAATTGAATTAACAAAATTTATCGAATCACAAGAGTTTTCAAGCTTTCTTTTTCCTTTCAAGTTGTTAGCTTTAGTAGTTTCTGTTGTTTTTATTTATGGTCTTTATTATTATTTAAAAGATCAAGCATCAATTTTGGATGATAGCAAGAGGAGAGCTAAGGATTTTTTAAGTTTTCAAAAATTCATTCCTCCTGTTTCATATGTTAATGCTGCTAAAGAAATATCATATTTATTAAACAAGAAGCAATATGAGACAGCGATATTAAAAACAGAAGTTTTGTTCATTAAAGCGTTAAAAAGGTTTGGGTATAAGGGCAATGATTTAAAAGAGCTAGCTAGCGATGAAAATGTTCCTGATAGGGAAGACTTGATAAAGTTGGCAGATATTGCTAAACAGGTTAGAAAAGAAAAAGGGTATAGAGTTGACATTACTGAGATTGAAAAACTTTTTGAATCATATGAAGATGCATTAATGAGACTCGATATTATTACCAAGAAGCACGAAGAATAGCCTTGATTTTATTCTAATTTTTGTTAGTATAGTCCATATA